>JBAXFO010000553.1:0-3946 GCA_037139885.1 Planctomycetota bacterium | reverse complement strand
AACGGGGATGGCCCTGACGCACGACGAAGGTCTCGACCGCGCCACCCTCGCTCACACGTCGGGCTTCCAGCGAAATCGCGCACGCTCATTTAGCGGCGCAGCATCGCGAAGGCTCGGTAGAGATACTGGATGCCGCTCAGCGCCGTCGCGGCCAGCATCGCGTAGATGAAGATGTCACGCGTCAGATAAAGCGTCGGATTGCCTGGCCATTCCAGGGCGACGAGTACGGCGATCAGGGCGGCGCATTGCAGCGTCATCTTGATCTTGCCGAGCATGTCGGCTCCGAAGACGGCGCCGAGCGATTCGAGGTAGCCGCGCAGACTGGTGATGATCAACTCGCGCGCCACGACCACGACCGCCATCCAAGCTCGAAACCCCGAATCGTCGACAGAGACAAGAAAGATGTACGCCCCGCAGATGAGCACTTTATCGACCAGCGGATCGAGGTTGCGGCCCAGCGTGCTGCCGAGGTTGAGCTTGCGGGCGAGATAGCCGTCGAGCCAATCGGTAAAGGCGGCCACGGCGAATACGATGAACGCCCACTTCCAGTGGTGATACTCGATCAGCCCGAAGAGGACGAACGCCAGGACCAACCGGGCCGCGGTGAGCTGGTTGGGGAGATTGAACACGGGAGAAGGTTCCGGTGCGGTCGTCGCCATCGAAGAGGAATCCTTCCGCGAAAAAATCGAGCCGGCTGAAACGCTTGTCACCGCACGCTGCCGACGGTGCGGCCGATCAGATCATAATCGTCCGCCGCCGTGATTTTGGCCATGGTGATGTCGCCGGGGCGAAGATTCTTGCCCTTCACGCGGACGACGCAATCGATGTCGGGCGAATCGGCGTGGCCGCGAGCCAAGAGCTGACTGGGCAACTCGGGGTCAGGTCCGTCGATGATCACTTCGAGCGTTTTGCCGATCTGCTCCTGGCTCCAGGCGAGGGCGATCTCTTGCTGCGTCCGCATCACATGATCGCGACGCTCGATCTTCACCTCTTCGGGAAGATGGCCATCGAGTTTGACCGCCGGCGTGCCCGGTTCGAGCGAATACGTAAACACACCAGCCCGGCCGAATCTCTGCTCCCGCACGAATGCGTCGAGCTCGCGGAATTCCTCGTCGGTCTCGCCCGGGAAGCCGACGATGAACGTCGTCCGCATCGTCATCTTGGGCCAGGCGGTGCGGAGTTTGCCGAGCAGATCGTCGATCTCCTTGCGGCGAACCTTGCGCTGCATCCGCTTCAAGACGCGGTCGCTGATATGCTGAAGCGGCATGTCCAGATACGGCACGATCTTCTTCGCCGACGCGATCGTCTCGATCAATTCGTCGCTAAAGAAAATGGGGTATGCATACATGATGCGAATCCAGGCGATGCCTTCGACCTGGTCGAGCTCGCGCAAGAGTTCGTGCAGGCGGGTTTTGCCGTAAAGATCGAGGCCGTAATACGTGGTGTCTTGCGCGACGAGGATGAGTTCGCGAACGCCGTCGGCCGCCAACTCGCGGGCCTCGCGGACGACTTCTTCAATCGGCTTGGTGACGTGTTTGCCACGCATGCCGGGGATGGCGCAGAAGGTGCACGTGCGGTCGCAGCCTTCGGAGATCTTGAGGTACGCATAATGCCGCGGCGTGATCCGCAGGCGCGCGGTGTCTTCGAGCGCGCGCACGGGAGCGGGCCGAAAGAGCGAACGCTGCTCGGCCTGATTCATGGCCGCACGCTGCACGACTTCCGAGATCTCTTCGCGCCCGAAGACGCCGACGATCGCATCGACGCCGGGAACTTCGAGAAGCAAATCGTCCTTCTTGCGTTCGGCCAGGCAGCCGGCGACGACCACCGAGCCAACTCGCCCCGCGGTCTTGAGAGCGAGCATCTCGCGGATGACGCCCAGCGATTCCTGCCGCGCCGGTTCGATGAAGCCGCACGTATTCACGACGACGACATCGGCGCCCTCGGCGTCGGGCACGAGCGTGAAGCCATCTTGCGCCAACTTGCCGAGCATGCGCTCGGAGTCGACGAGGTTTTTCGGGCAGCCCAGGCTGACGAACGCGAAAGTCTTGGCGGTCTGGTTTCGCGAAGCGTCAACCGATTCGCCGGGCGCCTCGGCGGTCGTGATTGGTAGAGGTTTCGTCATCATCCCATCAGTTTATCGGATTGGGGGATGCGAAGGAAGGATTCGTGATTCATCGAGAGGATTCGCGATCGTTCGCGGCTCTCCTGCGGAGAGCCGCGAACTTATTTCAAACGCCGCTCAAATCGAGGACGTCTGCACAAAGCCGCGGATGACAATGCGCCCGCCAGGACGTATACTCGGCACGTTGGCGTCAATTCTAGGGAAGGCACCCATGGCGAAAGCGAATAACGCTCGATTGGCGATTCTCGGCGCCGGCCCCGTCGGGTTGGAGGCGGCCCTGTACGCTCGGCAATTGCAATGCCCGTTCACCGTCTTCGAGCGGGGCCGCGTCGGCGAGCACATGATGCGCTGGGGCCACGTCCGCCTCTTCAGCCCGTTCAACATGAACAGTTCGCCCCTGGGACGGCAGCAGTTAAAGGCGGCCCGCCCGAGCGCGCCGTTCCCGGCCGACGACGCGGTGTTGACGGGCCGGGAACATGTCGCTCAATATCTCACGCCCCTTGCCGAACTCCTGCAGCCCAACGTGCAGGCCGATACTCAGGTGCTCAAAATCAGCCGGCGCGATCTGCTCAAGACCGACGCACCGGGCGACGCTCGGGGGAAATCGCCGTTTCGCCTGCTCGTTCGCGATAAGCAGCGCGAACGCGTGGAAGAGTTCGACGTCGTCCTCGATTGCACCGGTACGTACGGCCAACATCGTTGGGCCGGCGCCGGCGGCATCCCGTGCCCCGGCGAAATCCAGGCGGAGCCGCAAATGTCGTTCGTTCTCGACGACATCGTCGGCGAAAAGAAAAACCATTATGCCGGCAAAACCACCCTCATCATCGGCTCCGGGTATTCGGCGGCGACTTCGGCCGTCGGCATCGCGGAACTCGCCAAAGAGAATAGCTCCACCTGGGGCATCTGGGTCGCCCGTTCGCCCAACAGCACCCCCATGCGGCGCATCTCATCCGATCCTCTCAAAGAACGCGACCGCCTGGCCATGAAGGCGAACGCCCTCGCCACGCGTTCCGACGACAACGTCGATTTCTTCCCCGGCGTCCACATCGACTCCATCGAATTCCTCGGCCAAGACAAAGGCTTCAAGGTTTTGGCGCGCACGTCCGCGGGACCGAAAACGTGGGAAGTCGAACGCGTCATCGCCAACGTCGGTTATTCTCCCGACACGAATCTTTCCCGAGAACTGCAAATCCACGAAGACCCGATGACGCTCGCCCCCTTCGCCCTGGCCCGCGCCCTGGAAGCGTCGCATTCGACCGACAGCCTTAAGATCGCCGCCACCGGGCCCGAATCGCTGCGTAACCCCGAGCCGAATTTCTTCGTCCTGGGCGCCAAGTCGTTCGGCCGTAACTCGAATTTCCTCATGCGCGTCGGCTTCGCCCAGGTCCGCGATGCGTTCACGCTCTTGACGGCAAATCCCAAACTCGACCTTTATGGGAAGGGATAATGGCCCGCAGCGATCCTATAATAGCGTCTTGGAGATTTCGCACGTTCCCAACCAAAGGAGTTCTCTCATGACGCGGTTCGCTTCTCTTGCGGTCCTGGCCGGCTGGCTCTTGGCTTCGTCGGCGTTCGCCCAAAACCCGGTCATCGTCATCGACACCAACAAGGGTAAAATCGAATGCGAGCTCTTCGCCGACAAAGCCCCCGAGACCGTCAAGAACATCCTCAAATACGTTGAAGACAAACACTACGACGGCGTCATCTTCCATCGCGTCATCCCGAACTTCATGATTCAAGGCGGCGGCATGGACGCCGACATGCGCGAGAAACCCACCCGCCCCTCCATCAAGAACGAGTCGGGCAACGGCCTCTCCAACGTCC
>JBAXFO010000552.1:0-3948 GCA_037139885.1 Planctomycetota bacterium | reverse complement strand
TGAGTCGATTGTCGCCCTGGCGCCGGCGGGCGTCCTCTACGCTCTCAAGCCCCGACTCGGCGACCTCGCCTGGGCCGAACGGCTCGGCATCGATTCGCGCATCGCCCCCTTGCGTCTCGTCGAGGATGACCAAACGCGCTTCGTCATCGTCGCCCACGACGGCAAAACCTTGGCAATCGTCGACAGCGCGACGGGCAAAGCTCTCTGGCGAACGCCGCTCGTCGCCGCCGTCGCCGCCCAACCGATCGTCGCGAAAGAACGGCTGCTCGTCCCTCTCGTGACCGGCCGGCTCGATATCGTCGACCTCGACTCCGGCAAACATCTCGGCTTTTTTCCGTTCGATCAACCGTTTGCGAACGGCGGGGCCGTTCATCCGGGAACATCCCTTGTCAGCGTGCCGGGCGAGGCGAATTGTGTTTACGTTCTCGACCTCGACCGGCAGGCCTGCGTCGCCATTCTCGAAACGGGACATGCCGCGGGAGCGCTGCTGGGCCCGCCCATCATCGTGGCCGAAGACGCGACCCGGGCCGCCATCGTGCTGACGCAGGCTGAAGCGGGGCCGCGAATCCGTCTACGGCCCTTGTCTTATCCCCCCGACAAGCCCGGCCGCCCGGCTCCGAAAGACGTCGTCTTCCCCGGCACGCTCAGCGGCGCCCCCTATCACGACGCCGAGTCGATTTTGCTCGTGACGGAGGAGGGACAGCTGCATCGAGTCGGGTTGCGGTTGCCGGGCAATCCGAACGACCCGCTCCTCTTCCCGCTGACGCCGACGCCGATCGCCGTGGAAGCCTCGCCGCGGGGGCAGACGATGCGCGCCCGGATCGTGCATGTCGATGCCGAGAACATTTGGCTGATCAGCGCCGGGCGCCTGCAACGCTTACAGAAATCGCTCTCGCCCCAAACGGGACCGAACTTGAAAGCCCGCTGGCCGACCGCGCTGCCGCTCGGCGAACCGCTGCACGCCGCTCAATCGTTCACCGACGCCGACGGAACCGTGCTGTTCGTCGCGACGCACGACTCCGGCAGCTCCGCGGCTCTGCTCACGGCCATCGACGGCGAGACCGGCAAAATCTTCTGGCAGACCCAACTCGGCTCGATCCCCTGCGGCAACGTCCTCGCCGATCGTCAGCCTGACGCCACACGGATCCTTTGGGACGATGGCGTCGGCCTCAATCGCATCGCTGTCGACGCGACAGGATCGCTGAAGAGCAAGGATGACTCTTTTCCCTATCCCGAGCGACAGGATCGCAGCAGGCTGCAACCGGTATTCACGGGACTGGTGCGTTTTGGTTGGTCGCCGCGCAGCAAGTCGGCCAGTGTCGTCGACGCCGATTTCGGTGCACGCGTCAAGCCTCGCTTTGAAGTCGTGAAACTTCCAGAGGCTCCGGCCGGGGCGCCGATCGCCATCGAGGGAGGATTCCTCGTGCCGTTGGCGTCGGGAGTCGTGGTCAATTGGCGTGCGGGGGGCGCGATCGTGACGGGGCCGGATTGGCGCGATCCCAAAGCGCCGCGCGAGAGCGAGGCGGCCATCGTCGTGATCGGGCCGAAGCGGTTTGTCGTCACCGATGGCCGAGGGGGTTTGGCCGCGTATTCGTGGGACGATACCTGGCGCGAACTGGGCCGCTACCGCTCCGCCGAACGGCCCCTGCAAGGTCAGCCTTTTGCAGCATGGGTGAAAGAGGAGCCACGGATTCTGAGCGCGGATGCGCAAAACGAACTCGTGATGTTCGACGCGAAGCTCAAACGCCTGCCGGGCAAAAGTTGGCCGCTGGGGGGCAAGATCACGGCCGGGCCGTTCCTGGCGGGGGAACGCGTGCTTCTCGTCGTCGACGGCAAGCGCCTCGTGTCGATCGACCTCACGGCCGGCGCCCTCTGGAATGTCGCGTTACTCGCCGAGATCCTTGTCGCTCCCACGCTCGTGGACGACAACCTCATCGTGGCCGACGAGCACGCCAACTTCTGGTCGCTCGATCCGGCCACGGGCTCCAATCGCATCGCCGACGATCGCCCCGCCTTGAGCGTCCGCGCCAACATCGTCCCTGCCGCGAACCCCATCGCTCTGCCCGACGGCAAACTGTTCGTCCTGTGGAGCGACGGCACCGCAGGCGTCGTCGCCATCCCCTTAAAGCAACCACAAAGTCCGTAGTGCCCTGGAAGCCCGACGCGTCAGCGAGGGATGCCGTTTAACCTCGCTAACGCGTCGGGCTACCGATTCAGAAAGAACGCCCGTCGAGATGCGTCGCGTCCCTGAATCCGACGGCCCCCAAGAGGCCGGCTTGGGTAACGCACAACGGCTTGGGGATTCCTTTTTGGAGCGGCACACGGCGCTGTTCGGCGCTGACGCGGAAATTGCTCTTGCACTTTCCCCCGTCCGCGTTATCCTCCCCCTCTTCCTGGGGAGACGGTGCGCCATGGCTCGAAAACTCATTCTCTGCTTGGACGGCACCTGGAATCATCCGGACGATGATCTCAAGCCGGAAGACAAACAGGTGGAGACGAACGTTCGCCGGATCTTCGAGGCGGCGCTGCATGGCGCGTCCGTGCCCGATCAAATCAAGTGGTACGATGACGGCATCGATGGGAAATGTTGGTACGAGAAGATCGGTTCCGGCGCTTTCGGCCTCGGACTCGACGAGAAAATCCTCGACGCGTATCGCTACCTCGTGCAAACCTATGAAGAAGGCGATCGCATCTTTCTCTTCGGGTATAGCCGGGGCGCCTATTCCGCACGCAGCCTGGTCGGGCTGATCCGCAAGTGCGGGCTCCTCCATCGCGACTCGATCGCCATGGCGAAAAAAGCTTATGAGATCTATCGCACCCGGCATTCGGTCGATTGCCCCGAAGCGGTCGACTTCCGCAAACGCCATGCACGCGAGATCACGATCGATACGGTCGGCGTGTTCGACAGCGTCGGTTCGCTCGGCGTGCCGCTGCCGACGTTCGCGAGTTACAACCGCAAGTATTATGAGTTTCACGATGTGATGCTGAGCTCGATCGTCCACCATGCGTATCACGCCATGGCCATCGACGAACATCGTAAAGCGTTTAACGTGACGCTCTGGGATCCGGTTGGGCCGATCGATCAAACGCTGGAACAACGCTGGTTCGTCGGCTCCCATGCCGACATCGGCGGCGGCATTCCCGATCGGAAACTGAGCGATCTGACGCTCCGCTGGATGATGGAACGCGCTCTGGGCCGGGGCGTCATCTTCGAACCGCGGCACGTTCCTTTGCGAATCGAACGCAATCACCTCGCCCCGGTTTCCGATTCCTATGCCGAATTCCTCGAAGGCGGCTTCAGCTTTCTCGCAGCGCCCTATCTTCGCCCCATCGGCCATACGCTTTTCGGCAATGAGATCCTCGACGAAAGCGTCCTGCAAAAGCTCGAAGAGGATCCCCATTATCAGCCGACCAACCCCGGCGTCTTCGTCGGTTAGACGGATGAGCCTCAGGCGCGGCTCACCCCTCCGTCCACGCGATCACGCTTGCCGGGCGATGTTCACGTAGGCATGCACGTGCGGCAGGATGCGGTAGTTCCACACGAACCCCGGCCCTTCCAGCCGCCAGAAATGCCAGCGTTCGTTTTCATCGGCTCCGGCGTTCTCTTCTTTGTAAAACGCAAGATTGATCCGCTCGAAGCCGCCATTGCGACGAATCAGTTCCATGACTTCATCCGTGTCTTCGCGGCGAAACGGCGCCAAAATATCGCGCATCACCTGCTCGACGAGCCGACGCTGATCTTCGCTCAAATCCGCCACGCCCAACCCGGGCCGAGCCTCACCCGCTCGACGAAACTCGACCGAACGCGCCCCTTCGCCCGGCGTCCCCGTCACGACCGCACGCCGACGTTGTTGCTCCGAGAGAGCGTCGTAAACGCTGCGCACGCTGCGTGTTTGAAAGTTGAAAACGTTCCGTTCGTTGTTCCCCGATTGCGAGCGGCCGTAATAC
>JBAXFO010000551.1:0-3954 GCA_037139885.1 Planctomycetota bacterium | reverse complement strand
ATCCGCTGACGGGTCAGGCCGCCACGGCGACGGCATCGACCGCGCTGACCAGCGCCGTCACGCTGCCGACGAACACGATCGCGGTGACCTCCACGGCGGCGTTCCCCTCGGCGGGTTCGCTGAAGATCAGCAACGGCCCCACCGAGCAAACGGTGACCTACACGGGCAAGACGGCGACGACGTTTACGGGTGTCTCCGGACTCTCGAATGCGTTCGCCAGCGGTTCGACCGTCGCGCTGGTGGGAACCTTGAGCCCAGGCACGTATTACTACGCGATCACCGCAGTCAACGTGAACGGCGACACGACGGGAAATGAATCGACGCCGAGCAATATGATCGCCGTCACCGTTGCTGGAGCGAACGCGGTCGCCAATCTGAATTGGCTGGCGATCAACGCCCCAGGAGGGGCCATCGGCGCCATGACGGCCGCGTCGTTCAACATTTACCGGGGCACATCGCCGACCGATTTACGGCTCATCGGTTCCGTGGCCAATCCGGGGCCGAGCCCCACGTCGACGTTTCAAGACGCCGGCGCCGCCGCGGGCACGAAAGCCCCGTCGGTGACCTATTACGCCAAGGGCTCGACTGCGAACTGGTATTCCGCCTACTTCCACAATCCATCGGTCAGCATCAATGGCCTGGCCTATGGTTTCCCCTACGACGACCAGGGGGGCTTTTCCACGAACGTGCAGATGAACACCCCCGACAACGTCACCATTACGATGTTGCCGTGGAGCGGTTCGACGCAACTTGTCGCCGCCATCCCCGCCACCGCATTTGGCGGCAAAGCGACGACCTTGACCGTGACGGCGCAAGACGCGTCGGGGCAGGTCCTCACCAATTTCGTCGGCACGGTCACGTTTACGTCGACCGATCCGCTGGCGACGCTGCCCGCAAGTTACACGTTCGTGGCGGGCGATCATGGCGTCCATACGTTTCACGTCACGCTCCGAACCGAAGGCTTGCAAACCGTCACAATCAACGATGCCGCGAACAGTCTGCAAGTCGTTGCGACCACCAAGGTCGTGACGCAGCAGCAAAGCGCCTTTATCGAACGACTCTATCTCGATCTGCTGGACCGTCATGGCGAACCGGCGGGACTCGCGTATTGGAACGGGCTCCTGAATAACGGCACGCCGCGCGCCGTCATCGTTGCTGGATTCGAGAGCAGCGCCGAATATCGCACGATTCAAATCGAGGGTTTCTACGTCACGCTTTTGAATCGTCCGTCCGATCCGGCAGGGATGACGTTTTTCCTGAATCAGACGGTCAGCAACCTGACGCTGCAAGAGGTCAAGGCGATTTTCTATAGCTCTCCGGAATATTACCAATCCCGCGGCGGCTCGACCAATTTAGGTTATTTGACCGCCCTTTATCACGACCAACTGGGACGCACGCTCGATAGCGTGGGCCAACAGTTCTGGCTCGCGGCCTTGGCCGGCCCGACGACGCGCGACACGGTCGCGTTCTCGATCCTCCGCAGCGTCGAATCCGATGCGAACTACATTCACGGCATCTACAGCGAATATCTTCTCCGCACGGCCGACGCCCCAGGTTTGGTGTTCTGGTCCAACAATTTGGTCCTTCACCGGCAACGCAGCATTCTCGCCGATTTCCTCGCGACCGACGAATTCTACACGCTCTAACGAGATGTCGGACATGGTTCTGCCGCCCGAGAACTTCATCCCCGCCCAGGTCAATGTCGACAGCAAATTGACTGCAACGGTCGAAGCGAACGGCAAAAATCAATTCGATTTTACGCTGACATCGAAATGATCGTGATGGGCCTTAGCCCACGGCCAACGGCGTGCGACGATCCATCGCCACAACCGAAATCGGCACGGCCTTGAACGCGGGCGTTTTCGATTTCGGATCGACGACGCGCGGCACCAGGACGTTCGCCTCGGGGTAATACATCAGCGCGTTGCCGGCGCGGATGTCGAACGCGCGCACCAAAATCTCCGCCATTTCGCCGATCGCGCTCACGACGCGCACCGGCTGATCGACTTTCAAGCCGAGCCGTTGGATATCGCGTTCGTTCATCAAGATGACGTCGCGGCGATCTTGGCCGCGGTAAAGATCGGTCTCTTCGTAAACGACCGAATTGAACTGCCCTTCCGAGCGAACCGTCATCAAGCAGAGTTGGTTCGGCCCAAGCGTGCGTTGCGGCAGCGGGGCCGTGTAGAAGTACGCCTTGCCCGTCGGCGTCGCGAAACGGGTTTCGTGAAACGTGCGTCCCGCGATCTGAAACTCTTGCTTGGTCTTGTCGAGCATGGCGATGCCGCCATAGCCGGGGATGCACTTGGCGATGAGCGTGCGGACATTGCAGTGGCTGTGCAGATCGGACCAGGCGATCGGCGATGAGGCCCCGAAGGTGCGCTGCCCGAGGTCGGCGAGGATGTTGGCTTCGCCGCGCGGGCCGTCGTGGCGGATTTGCCCGCCGTCGCTGAGGCGCACGAAGTTGAACATCGATTCTTGCGTGGTCGGTTGTTTTTCTTCGTCCCGGGCGAGCACCGGCAAGATCAACGTCTCTCGGCCGCGGCCCCAGGCATGGCCGGTGTTCAAGGTCGTCGTCAGGTAGGTGACGAGCTCGAGTTTTTCCAGGGCGCGATGAGCGAAGCGGGCGTCAGGATTACTCCCGAAGAGATTGCCGCCGAGGCACAACGCCGAGCGGATTCGTCCTTCATCGACGGCTTCCATGCACGCCATGGTGTCCATGCCGGGCGACGTGGGCAGCTTGACGCCGAGGGTGGCTTCGAGATTGTCGAAGACGGCTTTTTTGAGATCGGGAGCGACACCCATCGAACCCAGGCCTTGAACGTTGGAATGGCCGCGAATGGGGAGAAGGCCCGCGCCCGGTTTGCCGACCATGCCGCGCAGCAAGGCGAGGTTGATGATGGCGCGGACGTTGTCGACGCCGTGTTCGTGATGGGTGATGCCCATGGTCCAGCCGAAGATGGCGTTTTTGGATTCGGCGTAGATCGTCGCCGCTTCCGCCATTTCCGCCTGGCTCACGCCAGAGGCGGTTTCGAGGTCTTCGAGCGAAAGCGCGTTGAGTTGGGCGGCGAAGTCGGCGAAACCGTCGGTCGCCCGGTCGATGAACGAGCGCTCGGTTTGACCGCGGTCGAGGAGGATTTTGGCGATGCCCAGGAGAAGGGGAATATCGCCGCCGATATGGGGTTGCAAATAGAGGGTCGAAATTTGCGAGCCGAAGAACAGGCTGCGGACATCGGAGGGGACGCTGAAATTGACGAGCCCGACTTCCTTCACCGGGTTGATGACGATGATCTTGCCGCCGCGCCGACGCATGAGCATGAGCGAGCGCATGAGGCGGGGATGATTGGAGGCGGGATTGCCGCCGATGAGGAAGAAGAGGTCGGCATGATCGAGATCGCCCAGCGCGACGGTGGCGGTGCCCGTTCCCAGCGCCTGGCCGAGCCCGACGCCGCTGGCCTGATGGCAGTAATACGAACAGTTGTGGACGAAGTTGGTGCCGTAAAGGCGGGCGAAGAGTTGCAAGAGAAAGCCGGCTTCGTTCGACGAGCGGCCGGAACAGTAGAAGAACGTTTCGTCGGGCCGATGGTCCTTCAGCTGGCGGACGACGCGGTCCAGAGCGAAGTCCCAGGTGACGGGGCGATAATGCGTATCGTCGGCGCCGGCATAGACGGGCGTGGTCAGGCGGCCGCACCATTCGAGTTCGCGCGGCGTCAGGGTTTGCAATTGGGCCAGGGAATATTGCGCGAAGAAGTCGGGTTTGATGCCGTCTTGCATGTCGGCGACCATGGCCTGGAAGGATTTCTTACAGACTTCCGGCCAGTGTCCGAGTTCGTTGCGCATGCCGCCGGCCTGGCCCCCCATGCCGAGGGCGCAGGTCTTGCAGGTGTTCTTGGCGGACATCGCCCGCCAGAGGTTGCGCCAGCCGACGCGCCGGGCCATGCGAAGCGTGTAAGCGAC
>JBAXFO010000550.1:0-3957 GCA_037139885.1 Planctomycetota bacterium | reverse complement strand
ATCCCGTCTGAATGGCGTATGAAAGTGCTCGCCAGGACGAACGGCGTCACCGAGGGAAGCAGGTTCGCGCCGAAGACTTTTCGGAGCAGGACGCAGGCGAATCGATGGACGCCCCAGACCGTTGCGTCGCAAACCCCCGATTGGACAAGACCGCCGACGACAATGTGAATAAGGTCAGAAATATCGACTGAGTCGACACTCCGCCCAGCATCGACAGCGATAGGGTTGAGCCGCATGAACCATCGCTCTTTGGTGCGAAAGAACGAGCATTTTTCCGCTGGCGACACTCTTTTTAACTCGTCCTCAATGAACCGAGGATCGCGATCAATGCGAAGCCTCACGTTCCGTTCGTCGCCGCCGACGAAGTCCTGCAATTCGCCAACGGGCAACGGCTCCGGGTGTGTATGGAGATGAAGGAGCAACCGGTCGAGAGGGTCGTTGCTGAAAAAGATCGCGTTTCCGCTCGGTTCGACAAAACGAAGTCCTTCCTCTTCCAACCAACGGCGAATTACTTGGAACGGCAAATTTGGGAACTCTTCGGAACCCCAGGAACGGACCGCGCCCTCGCTCATCGGCGTCCGTTTCGCACGCCCGGCGCGATCCCATTGAGAGAGCACGTCGTTCCGCGAGCCGCCTCGGGCGAATTCTAGCGCAAAAAAAGTGTCGAGGACCGAATGCATCAGATTCAGTTGTTCTTCGGCGCCAGGCGACGACTGGAGGATAGCGTAGACGTTATCGAGGATGAAGCGGCCCTCGGGCCATCGAATCTTCGTGACTTCGGCGGCCTTAGCGGTCAGCTGACGAACGCGCTCGCGGGTCAGGCCAAAGTCATTCGCGATTTGATCGAGCGTTTCCGCAGGTCCGTCGAGCCCAAGTCTCCTCCTAACCATCCCGACCGTCTCCGGCCCCAAATCGACCTCAAGCAGAGCGAAGAGCGGCACCAAGAACCCGTCACGGATCGATTGAACGTCGGGAACCGATCCGGTGCGAAGCATCGACTCTGTCCAAAGGAGCGCCTCACGCACAAGCGGCGACAGAAGACAAACGGCCAACGGCGCGTCGGCCGGACAACCAGCGATGGTTTGTGCGATTCGGTAGAAGACGTCGAGAACCTGGCCGACTCGCGCAGGACCGTGGCCGGGCATCGAACGAATCTCTTGGAGAGGTTTATCCGTGTATTGTTGGAGCGGAACCGACCAGAGCACTTGTTGCAGGTCGGCAAGACTGCTGGCGAACCGGCCGAGTGCCTCACCTTCAAGTCGGAGGGAACGGATCGTGTGGCACCAGCCTTGCCAAACGGGTTCCGTCAGATTTTCAGGGGTCGTCGGTTCGGCGACGGCCGGAGTTCCGTTCAGGGGTGCAGGCTGGCTTCGATCGGGCACATGGTCAGAAGTGGCAAGTAATTGCTTGCAAGCCCTTTCCAGTACGTCAACGAGTTTTTCAATCCGACGAGTCCCAACTCCGCGGGTGTTGGCCATTTCGTCAAAAGTGAGTGCAAGCACTTCTCGAACTGTACACCGGAGGAAAGCCTGCGGAAGGTGGCGGTCCGAAGGAAGAGCCCAAGTCGATAGTCGTCGATCGAGAAGCGCAGAATCACCTCGCCCAATGAGTTCGGACTGTACATTTGCCAATCGTTCTTCCAGCGATGGGAGATGCATTTTTCTCGCGCCTGATGAATGGCCGCCCCCAAAGTCGATCCAAAAGAATTGTCCGGCCCGTTGTGATTGGTGTACGATGCCGCCATTCGTTTGGCAGGAGGCCAGACGCGACGGACTCGCCACGGGAATGGTAAATTCGGGTGGCGAATTCTTTTCAGCCGTGGTGGCTCATTGGTAATCGCTTGACGCAATGGGAAACCTTCGATTTATGACTACAGACATTCCGGCGGTCCCTCGCCACAAGACGGCTATCCATCGCTGCGATCTATCTCGCCCGATGAAATGCGCCCTCGCCGATGGTCTAATTGAGGGCGACGTTACCGTGCTCGATTATGGCTGCGGCCATGGTCGGGACGTGCAGCTGCTGCAAGAGCGGGAGATCGTGTGCGATGGCTGGGATCCGGTTTTTCGCCCAGACGGACCTCGCCGTCCCGCCGACATCGTTAATCTCGGGTTCGTAATCAACGTGATCGAAGATCCTGCCGAGCGCACAGCGACTCTTCGCCGAGCGTGGGATCTTTGTCAGCGACTTCTCGTCGTCTCCGCCCAAATACACATGGACGGGCGCGGCAACGCGCAGGTCGCTTTTGGCGATGGCGTGCTTACCAGTCGCGGGACATTCCAGAAGTTCTACGAGCAAGGAGAACTGCGGACTTTTCTCGAAGATCAGCTCGGCACGGCTGCTTTGCCCGCTTCCCTGGGCATCTTTTACGTTTTCAAAGACGAGACGCTTCAGCAGCAATTCCTCGCAAACCGCTACCGCCGGAGTCCAGCAGTCCCCCGCAAACGCATCTCAGAATTGCGATTTGAGGAGCACCGAGAACTTCTCGAAGCAATCATGGCCGCGATCGCTGATTTAGGGCGCCTGCCGGAAGCAGAAGAATTTTCGCAGGCTGCAGAGGTAACCGCGAGGTTCGGTTCACTCAAGCGGGCGTTCGCGCTCGTCCGGCGAGTGACAGGTGCGACGGAATGGGAGACAATCAGGCATCGCCGCACCGAAGATCTCCTCGTTTATTTGGCCCTTGCCCGGTTTCGCAAGCGGCCTCCGCTTTCGCAGCTGCCCCGCACCCTGCAACGGGACATGCGTGCGTTCTTTGGAACCTACACGAAGGCTTGCCGCCAAGCGGACGAACTACTCTTTCGCGCCGGCGACCCCGTCGCGATCGATGAAGCCTGCGCCCGCTCCCCCGTCGGCAAGTTGCTACCGGATGACCTGTACGTCCACCGCACCGCCTTGGATTCGCTGGAACCGTTGCTGCGTGTTTACGAGGGCTGCGGACGAGCCTATCTGGGAGAGGTGGAAGGGGCGAATATCATCAAAATCCACCGGCGCTCGGGGAAGCTGTCCTACCTAGTCTACCCTGAATTTGACACCGACCCGCACCCGTCGCTGGCGCGGTGCGTCCGGGTGTCGCTGCGAGCCCGGGAACTTCGGTGTTACGACTACGCCCAGAGCGCCAATCCGCCGATCCTCCACCGCAAAGAGACATTCTTGGCCGCCGATCATCCGTTGCGCGAAAAGTTCGCTCGCCTGACGAACCAAGAGGAGCAACACGGGCTTCTCGCCGATACCGCGACCATCGGAACGCGTGCGGGGTGGGAAGAACGACTTCGGGTCACCAATCTGGCCCTCAAGGGGCATCGAGTAGTCCGACAAGCTGAACGGAAGGCGATAAAATAGCGACATTTTTGGGCCGAGCAGACCCTCCGATGGCGACTCGATTTCCGAAATCGTCGGCGCGAAACGCAGTTTGGAACGAAGTATTACTGCGCTAAATCCCTGCGTGATTTGCGTCAAATTACCTGATCGCGACGATCACGCTATTGCGGAACCGGCGGCGGGCCAAGTGATCGGCGTCGAACGGAAGCTCCTGCGGTCAACGTCCTCGCGGACTGCCTGGATTTCAAGACGGCCAAACGGCCGATTCCGTCCAACGCGTGGCGGCATTAGCCGCAAATCCCATCGAACTCGCAGATCCCGGGCTCCGGTGCAATTAGCGATCAACAAGTTTTATAAGGAGAGAGTCTCGTGAGCGAAGTTCCCCCAAACATTCTGGCCGGTGCAGCAGAGGCCGCGAACCACGGTCTGCGTTTCTGCCAAATCATTGACGCCAGCATTGAGGCTCATTCAGGTGGCAGTGACGGGGCGTACGGGTTGCTGGATGTGAGCGGCCCACCGGAGCATGTCGGGCGTGTGATCGCCGCGTATCTAGCTGAAGCGGAAATCGGAAACGGAGCGGTTCTAAGCATCGACGGCGGCAAATTCGCCTACCTCAACGTGAGATTCCGCATTTGCAAC
>JBAXFO010000549.1:0-3967 GCA_037139885.1 Planctomycetota bacterium | reverse complement strand
GCTGGCTCAACCCACCCTACGGGGAACTCAATAGCGAAAATCGATGCCGAACGTCAAGCCTTCCGCCCAGAAATCGGTGCGTTGGAAGAGCGAAGGGCTGCGCGCGACGGGGCTTGTGCCGTAGAGCTGATCGACGGGCACGGCCGAGGGATTGACCATGTTCGTGATGTTGCTTCCCGGGCGGACGACCTCGGAAATGTAGAGCACGTTGTAGCCGACCTTCAAACGCAGATTCTGCGTGAACCACCAGCCGACGGAGAGATTGGCCTCGGGAACGAAAGCGAAATGGCTCTCCCGATAACGCCCCATGTTGGCCCCGTTTGCGAGGATGCCGGCGGGGTAGACGGTGGCACGGTCGCTGCGGGTCGTCGACCCCTCAATGTCGAGCGACATGTCGTTGACGCCAAACGCAATCTTGCCGGCCATGCTCACCGAGAGCCGGCCGAAATTCGATTCGAGGCGGCCGCCGATCTGGCCGCCGTAAAACTGGTTTCGAGTGCGGTAAAGATCCGAGGCATAGGCCGTCGTCCCGGCCGCGAGAAGTTCGTTGCCGAACGCGGGCAAGGGGACGAGGTTCGTCATTTGATAGTTAAGATTGATGCGTTCTTCGAGGTTCAGGAAGCGCCCGCCAGCGAGAATGTCGAAGAAGAGATTTTGGTTGCCGACCGCAAAGCCGACGAAGTTCGCCTCGACGCCCTGCAGGAGTTGCTGGGTTTCGATGGCGAATTTGCCGCTGACGAACGTCGGATAGCTGATGTCATAGACCGACGCGCCGAGCCCGGGAATGACCACGGGCCGGCTGTACATCGGGACGCCGCGAACGTTGGATTGCACGCCGACTTGCTGGGTCGGCGTTTCGGCCCACAGGCCCGCGATCTCGACGCCGAGCCGGCGATGGTCGTCGAACCAGAAACCGAGCCAAAGCCGGCCGCCGTTGCTCGGGTCTTGCGCGAGGGAGTTGGCGCCGAGAACGACATGAGCGTTCGGATCGACGCCGAGAATGTTGACGCCGGGCGAACCGGGAGCGGAAGTCGTCGAGACGGCGAGGGGCACGGCAATGGGCGTCTTGCTGAACCACCACATGGAATAGTCCATGCCGCCCCAGGTGCGGAATGTCGAGAATGTGTCGACCGGCTCGAAGTTCACCGTCGGAGCCGCGTTCACGACGTTCGAATCGTTCTGCGGCATGATCGTGATGGGGGGCGGCGGCTCGGGTATGGGCCGCGGAACACCCGGTAGGGTCATCGGCATAGGGAGCGTTTGCGGGGTCGGCTTGAGACCGGGGGGTGCGAAGGGCGGAATCGGATCGAGCGGCTCGGGCGGCGGCGCGGGTCGATTGATCACCGGCGGCGGCAGGTCTTTCGGCAACGGCGGCAGCGCTCCCTGCGCATGGGCCTGAAGCGCGGTCGCGAAGAGCAAGACGATGCCGGCCAGCGTGTGCCGCACGAGAACCTCCAAAGGGGGCAAGGCACGCGTCCGCCGGGCGACCCGCTGCGGACGCGTTTCGCTTCAAGACTATTTCGCTTCATTGACGGTGATCTTCGAACGCGGCTTGTAGGCGGCGATGACCGCTTCCCGCAGGCGATCGCCGTACACATCCTGAACGAAGCCGCGGACGTCTTCATACTTCACCGTGCGGCCCGGGCGAATCTCAACGCACAGGATGAGGTGCAAGCCGAACTCGGTCGAAACCGGCTCGCTCATCTGATACGGCTTGAGGGCGAAGGCGGCCTTGGCGAACGGTTCGACCATGGCCCCGACTCGCGGAAACGCTCCGAGTTCGCCCCCCTTCGCTTTCGAGGGACACGTCGAATACTTTTCCGCTTCCTTCGCGAAAACGCGGACCGTGATTGCGGCGCGTTCCTTCTCGCGCGTCAACGCATCGGCGGTCGGCGGCAGTTTGGCGAGCTCGGCGTTCACTTGATCTTCGATGCTTTTGCGAAGCCCTGCGACCTGGGCCGGGGTTTCCGCGGTCTTGTTGGGAATGAGGATGTGCCGGGCGGAAACCATGGTGCCGTCGAACATCGACGGGTTCTTGTCGAACATGTCGCGCAGCACCTTGTCCGACGCTTGTTGACCGAGGAACTTCTCCCAACGCAGGGCGTTGAGAAGTTCCTTACGAAGATCCTCTTCCGTCAAAAACATGCGGCCGAGCATCTCCTTGAGGGTGCTCTTCGACTTGGCGGCCTCGGCGGCGATCTGCGCGAAGCGATCTTCGATTTCTTTCGGCTCGACGGCGATCTTGAGCTGCGAAAGGTACTGATCGACGAGCGTGTTGTCGACCAGATGATTGATCAGATCCTTGCGGTTTTCCGGATTGTAGTTGGCCGGATCGTGCATGAAGTCGCGGTAAACCGCCATCTCGGGAATGTCCTGGCCGTTGACGTTGGCCGCGATCGCCGTGGCGGCGGGCGGCGGCGGCATTTGCGGCTTCTTGGCCTCGCCCGGCGGCGTGCCCGGAGGAACCGACGAGGGGGGCGGGGCCTGGGCCGTGAGACGAGACATGGGGGCGAGCATCGCCAGCGAAATCAACAACATCCGTGCGAAAAAGGCCATGGGTCCCACTCCTTGGGTCGGCAGCGAATCGATGAACTCGGCAGAGCGCAGTCGCGGCTTCATGCCGTGAAGAGGCCGCACTGTAACCAACTGCGATCTTCGGGACAAGATGGGTTCGCTGGCGCTTTGGGTTGCGAATTCGACAGAACATAACGAACGGGTGCATCCAAGATTTCTGAGGGATAAACCCGTCGAACTTTCGAAGGCGACGAAATGTTCGGCGTCGCCCCTTCGAACGCACCACTGAGAAATTTTTGAGAAAGCGGTTGTCTTCCGGCAGACCGCCGCTACTAGTGATGTGCCGCGGCCGTTGGAATTGTCGGAAAGAATTTGTCCTTACTCGGAGATGACTCATGTTGCGTAAGTTTGCATGTTTTGCGGTTGCGTTCGGCATCGCGTTCGGCCCGGCTGCGGCGATGGCGCAGGATAAGAAGGATATCGTCGACACCGCGATCGCTGCGGGTCAATTCAAAACTCTCGCCACCGCTTTGACGGCGGCCGATCTGATCCCCGTCCTCAAGGGCAAGGGCCCCTTCACGGTGTTCGCACCGACGGACGAAGCGTTCGCCAAGCTGCCCGCGGGCACGCTCGAAGCTCTGCTCAAAGACAAATCGAAACTCGTCGCCGTGCTCACGTATCACGTCGTTCCGGGCGCTGTCCGGGCGGCGGATGTCGTGAAGCTCGATTCCGCCAAGACCGTCCAGGGCCAGAAGGTGGCTATCACCGTCAAGGACGGCAAGGTCATGGTCAACCAGGCCAACGTCGTCAAAACCGACATCGAAGCGTCGAACGGCGTCATTCACGTGATCGACGCAGTCATCCTCCCGCCGACGACCTCGAGCCAGGCGGCGCCGACCCATCAAACGCCGGTCGCTGAGACGCCCTGCACGGCCAGCCCCGTGACCCACGCGACCGCTCCGCAGCAAACGACCGCCCGCTTCATCCGTTTCCGCCGCGGTTACTAACACCGATTCAAACAACGCCCTCACCAACCCGCGGGCACGGCACGAAGCGATTCGGCCGTGAACCGCGGGTTGGTCGTTGTTGAGAATTGCGAAGGGAAACGGCCGAAGAAGTCGGATCGCGTCCCCTTGCCGTATCGGCCGAATTCCCAAATTCTCCGTAACCGCCATGACTCGCTGCCGTGCCTAATCGTCGCGGGAAACCGTCACGAATACACCGAGGGGAGTTATCGGAGTTGAGGCGAGCCCGCCAGCGTCTCGTGGCGGTTTCGGCCTGTTAGCCCCCCGAAACGCAACCGCCCTCACCGTCCTGCCCGTCTGCATGGCGTCAGTGTCGGGAGCCTTGTTCTTAGTGATGGAACTCGACCGCCCTTTCGACGGATTGGTCCGCGTCTCCGACACCCCGCTGCATTCGGTGATGTCCCATCTGGGGGAGTGACCGCCTCAAC
>JBAXFO010000548.1:0-3972 GCA_037139885.1 Planctomycetota bacterium | reverse complement strand
CCCGGGCGCTGCTCATCGATCCGCGGATTTTGATTTTGGACGAGGCGACATCGTCGGTCGACACCGAGACGGAACAGAAGATTCAGGCCGCCCTCGAAACGTTGACGCAGGGCCGCACCACGATCGCCATCGCGCACCGCCTCAGCACGTTGCGGCGCGCCAATCGCATCGTGGTCGTCGATCATGGCGTGATCTCGGAAGTCGGCACGCATCAAGAACTCGTCGATAAAGACGGCACGTACGCGGCCCTCGTTCGCGCCCAGTTTCGAGCGGACGACAGTTAGCGGCTCTCCGCACGAGAGCGCTGCCGTGTTGTGACGGTTAGCGATGGCCACACGCCGACGCTCCGCAAAAGCCGCTAACGAAATCGTGCGCACTTCCCGTATCATGAACTCATGCAGAACCCACAAAGCCCTCCGCCGCCGCGGCAGACCCAGTCGTTCCTCCGCGATCTCTTCCGCCAGCATGGCCTGGTGCCGAAGAAGGCGCTCGGACAAAACTTCCTCATCGACATCAATCTCGTCGATCTCGTCGTGAAATCGGGCGAGCTCGATGCGAGCGATCTCGTGTTGGAAGTCGGCACCGGCACGGGCAGCCTGACTTCGCGGCTCGCCCAACAAGCCGGAGCCGTGCTCACGGTCGAAATCGACCACGCCTTCCATCAACTCGCCAAGGAAGCCTCGAACGAACCGGAGCACGTCTGCTTTTTCCAGGGCGATGTCCTCAAGAATAAGAACACCATCAACCCCGAAGTCTTTAAGGCTCTGGATCAACTCGAAGCCCGCATTCCGACCAAGCGGCGCAAGCTGATCGCGAATCTTCCGTATGCCGTGGCCACGCCGGTCATCTCGAATCTCTTGATGGGCGAACGACCCTGGGAGAGAATGGTGGTGATGGTGCAATGGGAGATCGCCGACAAGATGCTCGCGCAGCCGGGCACGAAAGAATACGGCGCCCTGGCGATTCTCGTGCAGAGCCTGGCGGAAGTCGAAATCTTGCGGCGCTTGCCCCCGGAAGTGTTTTGGCCGCGGCCGGCGGTCGATTCGGGAATTATCCGCATCAAGCCAAGCCTCGCCAAACGGGCCCTGATTCCGGACATCTATCGCTTCCGCATCTTCCTCCGCGATCTGTACGCACATCGCCGGAAGAATCTGCGGGGCGGTCTCGTGAGCATACCGGCGACCGGGGGCGACAAGGGCTTCGTCGACGATGTGCTTGCTCGCCTGGGCTACACGGGTCAGGAACGCGCCGAAACTTTCACTCCCGCACAGCACCTCGTGCTTTGCGAAGCCATCATGGGGGGCAAGGCCCATGATGAGGCGCTCCGCCAACTTTAACGAGAGCCGCGCATGCGATTCTTCGGCGCCCTTCTCCTGGGCATTTGGCTCGTTGGCGGCGTAACCGCGCAGGCGCCCAAGATCGTCGTCCATCCCGAACGCATCGATCTCGTCGGCCGCCGCGACCGGCATGGCATCCTCGTCACCGCCGTGGCCGCCGACGGTACGACACGCGACATCACCGCCGAAGCGAAGCTCGACCGCTCGAAGACCGACATCCGACGGCGATCCGCGTGCGACCCTCTCACGCCTGACATGGACGCTGCCGCTCGCGAAGAGGCTGTACGCGATTTATTCTGGGCCTTGATCAATACGAAAGAGTTCGCATTCAACCATTAGCGGCGGCGCGTCGATTTCCCATTATCATTCGATCACCGATGCAACGCCTCGACCTCACCCTCCCGACGCTTCCTGAAAACCTCGCTCTCGACGAAGCCCTGCTTCTCGACGCCCAAGCCGGCGGTCCCGCCACGCTGCGGTTTTGGGAGATGCCGACCCGGGGCGTCGTCCTCGGAGCCGGCGGCAAACTTTGCGACGAGGTCCACGTCGAACGCTGCGCCGCCGACCATGTCCCCATCGAACGGCGCGGCAGCGGCGGCGGGACCGTCTTGCTCGGCCCCGGCTGTCTTCTCTATAGCCTCATCCTGCCGATGGACGCCGACCCCGCCCTGGCCGATCTCAACGCTTCCTACCGCTATATCTCGCAACGCTGCGTCGACGCTCTCGCCGTCGCCCTGCCCGGCGTCGAATCGGGCGGCGGCAGCGATCTCGTCTGGCGCGACCGCAAATTCTCCGGCAACGCCCAACAACGCAAACGGACGCATCTGCTCCATCATGGCTCCATCCTCGACACGTTCGACATCTCCCTGATCGACCGCTATCTCAAGCACCCCTCCCGCATGCCCGACTACCGCCGCGACCGCCCCCATCACGACT
Organism: Planctomycetota bacterium; assembly: GCA_037139885.1. Taxonomy (GTDB): domain Bacteria; phylum Planctomycetota; class Planctomycetia; order Gemmatales; family Gemmataceae; genus JAIEPT01. Next base: position 1,699 of record JBAXFO010000548.1, on the reverse strand, counting down.
TCGTCGCCAACATCCATCTCGGCGCCGAACGCTTGCAGACGCTCTTGGCGTCCGCCTGGCAGGCGATCGAACGGCGCGCCAATTGGCCCGCCGATCTCGTGGCCCAACTTGTCCGCGACAAATACGGCCGCGACGATTGGCGGACGCGGCGCTGATGCGCTCGCCTCACGGCGTCGACAAAAATTGACCACGCCGCCAAATGGCCAATCCAAGCGCCCCCTCCATTCGTCGAACTCATGTCCGGCTCTTCATCGCTTTTCAGGAGACCGCCATGCTGCTCCGTCTTGCCGCGTTTGTGTCGCTGTCGCTGATCTTCGCATCCCCCGCTCTGGCGCAGGACGCGAAGCCTGCTTCTCGTCCCGAGGTGGAAGTCGTCTTCTGTCTCGACACCACCGGCAGCATGGGAGGGCTGATTCTGGCCGCCAAACAGAAAATCTGGGCGATCAGCAACCAGATCGCCTCGGGCCGGCCGACGCCGCTTTTGAAAGTCGGACTCGTCGCTTACCGCGATCGCGGCGATGAATATGTCACCAAGGTCTTCGATCTGACCGACGACCTCGACGCCATTCACGGCCATCTGCAAAGTCTGAAGGCGGCCGGGGGCGGCGATTTTCCCGAGCGTGAATCAGGCGCTGCACGAAGCGGTCGACAAGATTTCCTGGAGCAAAAGCGACAAGACTTTGAAGCTCATCTTCCTCGTCGGCGACGCTCCGCCGCACATGGATTATGCGAATGACGTGAAATATCCCGAGACTTGCAAGAAAGCGGTAGCGAACAACATCACGATCAACACCGTGCAATGCGGGACCAACGCCCAGACGAAGACGTCGTGGCAAGACATCTGCCGGCTTGCCGAGGGGAGCTATGTGCAGATCGATCAAGGCGGCGGGCCCATCGTGGCGATCGCGACGCCGTTCGATGCGGAGTTGGCCGAGATCAATCGCGAGATGAGCAAAAGGACGCTCGTCTTCGGCCGTCGCGAGGTGCAGGACGCGGCTCGGGAAAAGGCGTCTGCCGGCGGTGCGTTGGCTCCCGCCGCCGCCGCCGACCGCGCCAGCTATTTCGCCCGCAACGGCGCGTCGGCTTCCTACGATCTTTTACAGAGCGTGAAAGACGGCAAGGTGAAGCTGGAAGACGTGAAGAAAGACGAACTGCCCGAAGAACTCAAAAACCTCACCGCGGCCGAGCAAAAGGAATTCCTCGAGAAACTCGACAAAACTCGCCAAGAACTGCAGAAAAAGACGATCGAACTCGACGCCCAGCGCAACGCGTTCATCGCCAAGAAACAAGCCGAAGCCGCCAACACGCGTGTCCGCGATAGTTTCGACCAGAATGTGCTGCGGATTTTGCAGCGTCAAGCGGGCCGGGCGAATATCGATTACGCGGTCGAAGAAAAAGAAAAGAAGTAAGCCCGGTGGCTATCACGCGTGAGCATTTTGACCGATCACGTTCAGCTCCCGACCGATCGTATCGAAGGCGTCGGCGGCCAAGCGGAGTTGTTCAGGGGTGTGGGCGGCGGAGAGTTGCAGGCGGATGCGGGCCTGGCCCTGAGGCACGACGGGGTAACTGAAACCGACGACGTAGATGCCCCGTTCGAGCAGGCGCTCGGCCATCGTCGCGGCCAAGGCGGCGTCGCCGAGCATGACGGGCAAGATCGGGTGACGGCCGGGCTTCAGCGTGAATCCCGACGCTTCGAGAG
>JBAXFO010000547.1:0-3978 GCA_037139885.1 Planctomycetota bacterium | reverse complement strand
CGCTCAAGAAACCGCCGCGCGAAGCGAATCACAGATTGCCCGATCGCACCGCCTTTACCGGAATTGCCAGCATTGACGAAGAAATCTGGCGCCAGCAAGATATTCTGGCATCGCGGGGCGGTTGGCCGCGGGTAAAATGAACCGTTGCCGGCCTTCGCTTTCGGAGGCAGGCTCTCAACTCGAGCGCCGGGGTTCTATGTCGCTGACTCCTTCACAACGTCCGACGCGCGAATGGCCCCTGCTCATATTCACGCTGGCGACGGTCGGCATCATCTGCTTTCCCCTTTGGCAGCATTACGCAGGCTCCGAGGCGATCTTCGGGTCGCAGTGGACGCCCGAGCGTTGGGCTCGGTTGCTCCTGGGTCCCGAGCAGGCCGCGTGTTATGTTTGCTTTCTGTGGGGGTTGCTCATCTTCCTCAGCCGGTTTCTTGAAGTTCGCCGGCAACGCCGAAGTTTTTCGCTCGGCTTCCTGCCAACGGATGAAGGCGCCCGCATCTTGCAGGAAGACGCCCGGCCGTTGCAGCGCAAGGCGGATCAAATCGTCGCACGCTATGGCCCGTTCATTCTCGCCAACATGGTGCGCCAGGCCCTGGCGAAATATGCCGTGAGCCGGGCCAGCGAGGATGTCGCGCTCACCGTGAAGGCCCAGGCCGACGTCGATCAAGACCGGCTCGTCGCCAGCATGTCGACGCTCAATTATCTAGCCTGGGCGATTCCCGCCATCGGCTTTTTCGGCACGGTGCGCGGTCTGGCGGGCAGTTTGACGCTCGCGGGTCAAGGCGGCGAGCAAGTCCGCAACGCCACGCAGCATCTCACGGTGGCGTTCGACTGCACGCTCGTCGCCCTGGCGCTGAGCGTGGTGGCCATGTTCCTCATTCACGTCTTGCAGCGCGAAGAAGAATCGCTGGTCATCGATTGCAAACAATATTGCCTTGAGCATCTCGTCAATCGCATTTACGAGCCCGAGCCGTTGCCCGAAGGGATGACGGGGCTGGGTTACGACGCCGTTCCCCCTGGCGCCATCGCCGGCACGCTCACGGAGAACTTGCGATGACGCGGATCGGCCTGGAGCTGAATGCGTCGGTCGTGCGTGGCGTCCTCGGGCCGACGGGGGACTATCCGCCGCCGTTGCCGCTCGAGCCCCCCGAACGCGATCTGCCGTTGGTGATTCTCCTGGAGAAATCGCCGCCGGAGCTTGGCCGCGCCGCCGCGGCAGTAGCCCGGCAGAAAGGCCATCTCATCTGCCGCGACTTTCTGCCGCATGTCGGCGAAACCGGTCCGCAGGCGTTGAGCTGGAAGATGGGCCGCAAACGGCTCGACGCCGCCGGCGCCCTCGGCCTCGTCTTTCAACGCCTGCAACCGATCGGCAAGACGGCTCGCGAAGTCGTCGTCACGCTCCCGGGTTATCTCGGCCAGCCGCAAGCGGAGGTCATTCGCAAGATCGCCGCCAAGGCGAAGTTTCCGCTGGGGCCGACGCTGTCCGCGCCGCTGGCCGCCGCCCTGGTCGCTTATGCGGAACAGGCGTGGGTGACCTCGGCCGTGGTGCTCGATGTCGACGATCATGCCGCGACGCTGGCTCACGTCCGCGCCATCGGCGGCACGGCTCAAATGCAAGAGACGCGCACGCTCCCCAGCCTGAGCCTGCATGCCTGGAAAGATCGCGTCGTCAACGCTCTGGCCGACGCCTGCGTTTGGCAGACGCGCCGCGATCCGCGCGACACCCCCGCCGCCGAGCAGGGCATGTATGACCAACTCGAAAACCTGTTCGACGCCACGCTGCAGGGCCATGTCGTGCAGATCGGCGTGCAGGGTACGAACTGGTATCAGAATCTGCTCATTGGCCCCACGCAGGCGACTCACTTTTGCGCCCGCCTGCTTGCCGCTCTCGGCGCCGAGATCGAACGCTTCCTCCGCGAGATGCACGATCCCGCGCCTCCCGTTTTCGTCCTCACGCATGCCGCCGGCCGCTTGCCCGGCATGGTCGCGATGCTGCGCCGCTTTCACGAAGCGATCCCCGCGCGGTCGGCCGTCAAACCGAAAACGATGGACGAAGATTTTGGCGAGTCGCTGCTCGACGATTCGGGCCAAGCTCTCGCCGGGACGGTGATCCTCTCCGCCGACGCCCTCGCCCGCGCCGCCCATGGCTTTCACGAAGAATGGATCGGCCACTGCGAAGACGAAGCGCCCCTGCCCTTGCCGATTCCCCCGGACGCCGGTCCCGCCCGGCTCCATTTCCAGGGGCAGAACTTTTCCCTGGGCTCCGGGCATTTCGTGCTCGGCTCGCAGCCCGGCTGCCAGCTCTGGTTCGACGCCCAACGCTACCCCGACGTCGCGGGCCGGCATTGCGACATCGCGTTCGACAAACGCGCCTTCGTGCTCAACAACCGCAGCCGCGAGGGAACGCTTGTCAACGACGGCGTCGTCCATCATTCGATCGCCTTGCATCCGGGCGACTGGATCCGCCTCGGCGGACATGGCCCCGCCGTCCGCTTCCTCGGCCAAACTCCCCATCGCGGCGCCAAAGCGACGACCGCCTGACCCGCACGCTCGAACGAGGTTCCCATGGCCAATCGCCATCGCATCCCGACGATCTTCAACATCTACATGGTCGACGTTCTCTGCTGCGCCCTGGGCTGCGTCATTCTGCTGTGGCAGGTCAGCTTCCAGGAAGCGGAATCGAAAACCGCCGAAGCCAACTCCCGCGTCGACCAACTCAAAGACGCGCAACTCTCCCTGCGGTCCCTCGATAGCGAAGTCGACAATCTCAAGATCGCCCTCGAAGCGACCAAGAACAAAGAAGTTCAAGTCACTCTGCTTCTCGACGACACGCGGAAATCTCTCGACGCCGCCGCCAAGCTCGCCCTCGTTCGCAAGAAAGATTACGACGCCCTGAACGAGACGCACATTCTCGCCCAGGCGGCTCTCGACAAACTCCGTACGCAATTCACCGACCTCGAGGCCAAGACGAATCTTTCGAGCGCGGAGCTCGCGGAGAAGATCAAGGCCAACGCCGCCTTGGTTTTGAAGCTTGCCGACATCGAACGCATCGCCGACGCGCTCGGCAAGGACAAACTCGACGCCCTGGCGAAACTCAAAAGCGCCGATCTTCGCGTCCGCCTCATTGAAGACAGCGCGACCGACGCCCAGCGCAAGATCGCCGACCTCCTCCGCGAGAAAGACGCGGTCGCCAGCCGCATGACGACCTCGGCGAAGGATCTCGAAACGCTGCAGTCGGCCATGGCCAAGATGAGCGCGGAGAATCTCGAAACGCTCCGCCGCGCCCGTCAGATCGAAGCCGCCGCCGAGAATCGTTTCGCCGGCATCACGCTCACCGGCAGGAAAGTGGTCTTCATGGTCGACATGTCGGGCAGCATGGAGCTCACCGACGAAGCCACCGCCGACCCGGATAAATGGCCCATCGTCTGCGAGACCGTCGCCCGCATTTTGCAAAGCCTGTTCGATGTGACCGATTACCAGGTGATTCTCTTCTCCGACAAAGTCCGCTATCCCCTGGGCAACGAAGGCAAATGGATCTCCGTCCGCGACCGCGTGCAAGACGCCAAGAGCGTCGCCACCCAACTCAAACAGATCAAGCCGCAGGGCCCGACGAATATGTATGCCGCGTTCGAGGAAGCCTTCCGCTACCGCGTTCAGGGACTCGACACGATCTATGTCCTCTCGGACGGCCTGCCCAACGACGGCCCTGGCCGCCCCGTGACCAACGCCAAACTCGACGACAACGCCATCACCTCGGCGCTGTCGAAGCACCTGCGTGCGAAACTCAAGAACGAATGGAACGCCGCGGCCGGCAATGCCCCCCGCGTGCGCATCAACACGGTCGGCTTTTTCTACGAAAGCCCCGATGTCGGCGCCTTCCTCTGGGCCATGTCCCGCGAACACAACGGCAGCTTCGTCGGCCTGAGATAGAGGCCCTAGAAAAACCCGTAGGGTGGGTTGAGCCAGCAGGCGAAGCCCACC
>JBAXFO010000546.1:0-3978 GCA_037139885.1 Planctomycetota bacterium | reverse complement strand
CTGAACGGTCGCATCCAATTCTGAACCCTACCGCATTTCCCACGAAAAAGAGAAATTTCCACGCGGGATTTCATCGCTCTCCGCTAAATAAACATGGGCAATAGGCGAATGCCGCGAAGTCGGATGTGCCGTAAATGATCGCCCCGAAGAACGTTAGAGGCGACGCGAGGCATGGCCGTATCCGCTGAGTTTGTGGGTCAGATTACCCGGTGCCAGCGGCACTTACATGCTTTCATTCTGTCGATGGTTTGGAACCCGGCGGAAGCGGACGACGTTTTGCAGGAGACGAATCTGGTGCTCTGGGAGAAGGTGGCGGAATTCGACGCTTCCAGGCCGTTCCTGCCCTGGGCGATGCGGTTCGCACAGTTCCAGGCGATGGCGTGGCTCAAACGACACAAACGGCAGCGGCTCGTGTTTGATGACGATCTTGCCAAGTTGCTTGCAGACGAGGCGGCGATGCATGAGCCGGCCTTTGATGTGAGACAGCATGCCCTGGCGTCGTGTTTACAGAAACTTGCGTCCGAGCAGCGCAAGCTCATTGCCAGACGCTACGAGCCGGGAGCATCGGTCAACGCGATGGCCGAGAAAGCCAAGACGACAGCCAAGGCGGTTTCGGACAAACTCCGGCGCATTCGCCATGCCTTGCTGGAGTGCATCGAAAAAACGATCGTGGAAGGGACGTTTGCATGAGCGCCATCGATGCTGATCTGGAAGCCCTGTTCAATCGGTTCGCCGACGGCATCGCTTCGGAAGCGGATGAGGAACGCCTGGGCCAGGTGTTGCGCTCCAGTGCGGAAGCGAGGCAGGCTTATCGCCAATTCATGGATCTGCACTCGGCGCTGCACTGGGACTATGTCGCGGTTGCCGGCCCCGAAATTACCTTAGATTTGAGCCAGCCCTCTTCGCATATCGCCCCCCTCGGCGGTGCGCGTTGGGCGGCGGCATTCTTTGCGGGAATCGCGGTGGCAACGGTGGCGGCAATCGCCATCGCTGTTTTCTGGCAGAATCGTTCGCCGAACTTTCCAGAAAAAACGGAGTTCGCCAACGACACAAAATCGGATTCGATTGCCGCACTCTTGGTCGACAAGGTCGACGCGGAGTTCGTCAGAGAGCGCGGTCCGGTCGGCGTGCGTTTCGGGCCGGGCGAATACGAGTTGCTGGGCGGCACCGTGCATTTGCGTTTTGCGCAGGGCGCCGACATGATTCTTGCCGGCCCGGCGCGATTCCGCGTGACCGACGCACAGAACGTCCAACTCCTTTTTGGCAAGGCTCGCGTCATTGCTCCGTCGACGGCGAAGGGATTTACCATCGCCACGAAGGCCGCGAATTACATCGACCTGGGGACCGAGTTCGGTCTGCGCGTCGATCCCGACGGCGCCAGCGATCTGTACGTCTTTGATGGCCAAGTCAACGTCGCCGATCCGCGCTCGGGGAAAGTTCTGTTGGAAGTTTTCGAGCGGGAGTCGTCGCGCTACGTCGATGGAGTGGCCGCCACGCCGCCGCAGCTGCAAGAGACCGACTTTCCGACACCCGGCGCCATCGGCCTGAAACGCTGGGAGCAATACGAACAGGAACTGCGAAAATCCCCCGGACTGATTGCGTTTTACCCGTTTCGACGCGAGGCCGATGCATCGGTACTTGCGAACGGAATAGGCGACGACGTCATGTCCCACGGCAAGATCGTCGGCGCGAGATGGGTATCGGGACGTTGGCAAGGGCATGGGGCATTGCTCTTTGACCGCGACTCCGATTTCGTCGAGATCGAGATACCCGGTGAACACAAAGAATTGACCATCGCGGCTTGGATCAAGGTCGATCGGCTCGATTCCGAACTCAATGCGATTCTCAATTCCGACGGGTACAAGCCGGGAGGCGTCCACTTTCAGTTGAACCGGCAAGGATTTCCGCGCGGCGGCGTGCTCATTGCGGGTGGCTTCAAGGACAAGGTCGTGGGCAGTGCGGTCCAAGTGGGGGCATGGGCTCATGTGGCGTCGGTGATTTCGACACCCACGCGTTCTCAACAAATCTACGTTAACGGAATCTTGGTGCGCGAACGCACCTGGCGAAATGACGAGATGATTCGCCCCGGCTCCTGCCGCATCGGCGACTGGCTGCCCGAAACGAAAAACCGGTTGGTCAATCGTGCGTTTCGCGGCCGCATCGATGAACTCGCGATTTGGAGCCGGGGGCTGACGCAGCAGGAAATCTCGCAGATGGTGGACGCCGGTCGGCCGGGCATGCTTTGGAGCAAGGAGTCCCCGGGCAAGGGCGGGTTTGCTTTGAAACAATAGAATATTGGATACGTTCGCTGAGAGGGCCTTTGCATGATATTGATCGACGCTAATATCGAAGCGATGTTCAATCACGTCGCCGACGGTATTGCGACGGAGGCGGAAGAGCGAAGGCTCGGGGAGTTGTTGTGCGCGAGTCTCGAGACGCGGCGTGTGTATCGGGATTTTATGGCGATTCATTCGGCTCTGCACGGCGCGAACGTGGCGGCTGGTTTGCCGGAATTGTCGGGCTTTTCAAGAGAAACGAAATTCGATCTGGGGGCCAATAAATGAACGCGAATCAATGTCGCGATCCGATCTCTCGGCGGTCCTTCCTCACGATGGGGACGCTTGGCGTGGCGGGGCTCAGTCTCGGCGACGTGCTGCGCTTGCGAGCATCCGAGAGGCAAACGGCGGCGCCGGACACGTCCGTCATCTTCATCTGGCTCGCGGGCGGACCGCCGCATATGGACATGTACGACATGAAGCCGGATGCGCCGGAAGAGTATCGCGGCCAATTTCGACCGATTCGCACCAACGTTCCGGGCATGGATGTGTGTGAATTGATGCCAATGCACGCGCAGTGTGCAGACAAGTACGCGCTCATCCGCAGCATCACGCATAACTTCTCAGACCACGGCGGCGGCAGCAAGCGGCTCATGACGAGTCGCATTCCGAGGACCCCGACCGAAACCATCAACGACGCCCCGGCGGTCTGCACCATCGTCGCCAGGATGCGCGAACACATCGACGTGGGACTGCCGAATTGCATCTCTGGCGTTGACGGGGGGCGTGAGAGTCCGAACACGTACGCCCAAGGAGCAGCCTACTTGGGGCCACGTTATCTGCCGTTTCAACTGGCAGGCGATCCGAGCCGGGCCGATTTCCAGATCCGCAACGTCAGTCTCGATGCGTCGATGGCGTTGCGCCTGGATGATCGGCTGCGCTTGCAGCGGGGGCTGGATGCATTGCGTCGCGATCTCGACTCGTCGGGCATGATGGGAGCCATGGATCGCTACGACCAGCAGGCGCTGAGCCTGATGATCAGTCCGCAGGCACGCACCGCCTTCGATCTCTCTCGGGAGCCGGTGGGCGTTCGCGATCGCTATGGCCGACATGCCTGGGGGCAGCGAGCGCTCTTGGGGCGGCGTCTGGTCGAGGCCGGATGCAGCTTCGTGACGATGGTCATGGAGAATCCGCACATCCAGGGGACGTTCTACAATTGGGATACGCACGCGGTCAACTTCGACAATTTCAACGACATGCGGTTGCGGTTGCCTCGCTACGACCAGGCCATCACCGCGTTGGTCGAGGATTTGCATGCTCGCGGTTTGACAGAGAAGGTGATGCTGGTCGTGACCGGCGAATTCGGTCGATCGCCTCGCATCAGCCAGTCCAACGGTGCGAACGGCATGCGGTACGGCCGTGAACACTGGCCGCGTGCGATGTCGGTCCTGATGTGTGGCGGCGGCATGCGGCACGGCCAGGTGGTCGGCTCGACCAATGCACTGGGGGAGCATCCGCACACCCGATCGCTGACGCCGAACGACATGTGGGCGACCGTTTATCGCCACCTGGGCATCGACACCGAGCATACGTTCCCGGATCCGACGGGGCGGCCGATGACCATCCTTCCCTTTGGCTCGCCCATCCGCGAATTGATTTGACTGTGACGGCCGGCGTCAGCTCCCACGACGTCGGCCCCTGG
>JBAXFO010000545.1:0-3979 GCA_037139885.1 Planctomycetota bacterium | reverse complement strand
TCGATGCGAGGCGCGACCGAGCCAACGACGCAGTGCGTGGCGACCATTCCCATTCGGTGGCGAACCCAGCAAAGGGGGAGTCGCCTGGGGAACGAGGCTTGCCGAACCAGGGTTATCGGCCTGGTCGAAAAACGCAGGAGCGGCGCCAGAAGAAAGGCCGCGGCACGAAGTCCTGAGTCGACCTCTGGCGCAAAAGGTGACGACCTACCGCCCCCGCGCAAGGAACTCCTCGACGACCCAGGATCAGAAGCGATTTTGACGTGCCCCGCGTTCGCGTTCATGTAAAGTAAAGGTTCCGGCTGAGACCGATTGCGGGAGTGTGAGACCAAAAGTTCTTTGCTCATGGAGCGGCCCGCTCAAGGCCCGGCTCCTTGAAAAAACGAAAGAGGCAGACCTCGTATGGGAAGAATTTTCGAAAAGCGCAAGCACTCGATCTTCAAAACCGCCGCCACGAACTCGAAGCTCTATTCCAAGTACAGCAAGCAGCTGTACATGGCGGCCAAGAACGGCGTGCCCGACCCGGACGCCAATCCGGTTCTGCGCGCCTTTGTCGAAAAGGCCAAGAAAGAGAATGTGCCGAGCCATGTCATCGACAAGGCGATTCAGAAGGCCGCCGGCGCGGGCGGCGAAGACTTCCAACCGGCGCGGTATGAGGGCTTCGGCCCCGGCGGCTCCCTGGTCATCGTCGATTGCTTGACCGACAACAATCAAAGGACGATTTCCGATATTCGCAGCTGCTTCACCAAGACGGGTTCCAAACTGGCGGCCAACGGCTCCGTCGTCATGTCGTTCGATCATCTGGCCGTCCTCTCCTTCAAGGGCGACAACGAGGACAAAGTGCTCGAGGCCATGTTCGCTGCCGACGTCGCCATCGAAGAGGTCGAGGCCAAAGACGGCTCCGTGACCGTCTTCGTCCCGCCCACCGAGTTCTACAAAGCGAAAACGGCATTGCACGAGGCGTTCCCCGGTCTCGAGCTGGACCACCAAGAAATCACCTTCCTGCCGCAAACGACAAAGGTTCTCGACGCGGAAGACTTGGCGTTGTTCGTGCGATTTTTGGGCATGCTGAACGACTGCGATGATGTTCAGGAAATCTACCACAATGTCACGATTCCGTGAGCGTGCGGCGATTTCATGCGTGAGCGGAACGTGAATCTCCCATGGCAACGCCAGCAGCCACGACAATAAGAACATGCCGATCATCGTCGCCGGCGGCGGTTTCCGCCACGGACAACACCTCGCCTTCGACCCGCAGAGAAACCCGCCGCTCTGCAACCTTTACGTGCAGTTCCTCCGGCGCCTCGGAGCCGACGTGAATGCGTTCGGTTCGAGCAACGGGACCATCCCTGGGTTTGAGGCGATTGCCGATGGCCGATGATGCGCCAGCGTTTGCGGACGACAAGCAATTACGACGAACGTCGACATTGAAGTCGCTCGCCGCCCTTGTTACGATCCAGGACGTCGAGTCAATCGTCGTTAGCGGAGCGGTGAACATGGACATTCAAGTCTTCTTGCAGCCTGTCGGAGGCGTAGGGTTTCGCGCCGAGACTTCTTCGCCTTGGAACGTCACCGCGCACGGCGCCACTCGCGAAGAAGCGCTCGAACGCGTTCGGGATCAACTTCGAGCCAAACTCGCGGAAGGATCGGAAGTCGTGTCGGTCGCTGTCGACGAACCCGTCAATCCATGGCTCAAACTCGCTGGCGTCCACGAAAACGATCCTCACTATCAAGATTACCTCAACGCCGTTGCGGACTATCGGCAACAAGTCGAATTGGACGCGGATCGGCCATGAGTCTTTTCGTTCTCGATACGGACATCCTGACACAATTGGAGCGAGGCGAACTCTCCGTGGTCGAACACGTTCGGCGGCGGTCGGCGAGCGAACTCGCGACGACGGTCATCACGGTCGAGCAGAAACTTGCCGGCTGGTATAGTACATCCGGCAGGCGCGAAATCCGCAGCACGTTGTCCACGGCTACCAATCGCTGACTCAAGCGGTGATTCTTCTGAGGCCGCTTCACATCTTGCCGTTGACGATGCCAGCCTACGATCGCTATTTGCAGCTTCAATCCTTGAAGCTTGGAGTTGGCAAGGCGGATCTCAAGATCGCCGCCATCGTTCTCGAAAATGGCGGGGTCGTTGTGACGAAAAACATGCGCGACTTCGGAAGAGTTCCCGGCCTCGACAGCGTCGATTGGACGATCGCCGAACGCGGATAAGCTGAGTAGCGAAAGACATCGCACCGATCACCTAATCGATCGATCAGGGGGCGATCCTGCCCATTCAACCCGTCCAAAGCCGGGCGCGACGAACTCGACGAACATTCTGGAAAAAATAAAACTCAATGGGTCCATCCTGCCATGATCCAAAAATCGGCGATCATCCTTCGGCCCGTCCGCTTGCGATGGATTCAGGACCCTTCCCAGGAAGAAGACGCCAAGGGTTTTCGCAAGTTTGCGGCGGAATGGGAGCGGCGGCTCGGCACGAAATGGGCCGGTCCGTCGTCGTGAAGCTCCGAATTTCCTGATCGGCGTTCTTCGCAATCTGCCCCGCCAATTGACTCCCCGCCGACAACTCTTTACCATGAAGGCTCCACCCGCGCATTCTCATCGGGCAGTTTCAGGCCTCCATGCATCGTCAGATTTCTCACGCTGATTCGACGTTGGCTCCCGAGAGCCCGTTGCCGCTTTATCTCTTTACGGGGTTTCTCGCGGTCCTGGTGGGGCTCGATCTCTATCCGCAGATCGCGACCTGGCTGGGATGGGCTGCGCCGTGGTCGACGACTCTCTTCGGCTATCGCTTCGCCCTCATCGCGGCCGTCATCGGCGGGGCGCGCATTCTTTACACCTCCATCGGCGACCTTCTGGAAGGTCGGCTCGGGGCCGATTTGGCGCTCGCCATCGCCTGTCTGGCCGCCATCTTGATGAACGAGCCGCTCGTCGCGGCGGAGGTCGTCTTCATCGGCATGCTCGGCGAATGCCTTGAAGCGTTCACGTTCGCCCGCACGCAAAACGCGATTCACCGAATCGTCGAAGTCTTTCCGATTCGCTGCTGGCTGCTGCATGACGGGCAAGAAGTCCGCGTTCTCACCAAAGATCTGAAGGTCGGCGATCGCGTGGTGGTCAAGCCTGGGGCGAAGATCCCGGTCGATGGCGTGGTCGTCGACGGGCGTTCCGAGGTCGACGCCAGCGCGCTCACGGGCGAAAGCGTGCCGTGCGAAAAGACTGTGGACGACGAGGTTTTGGCCGGGTCGATTAATCGGCTTGGCGCCTTGACCATCGAAGCGCGCCGGGTCGCGGAGCAGACGGTGGCGGGCCGGGTCATCGAAATGACGGCCGCGGCTCTCAAAGACAAAACCAGCGGCGAACGCCTCGCCGACCGCATGGCCCGCTATTTCCTGCCGCTCGTGCTCGGCCTGGCCCTGCTCACGCTTCTCGGGGCATTCGCTTATCACACCCGGTTGCGGACGCGGCCTCTCGATTGGCGCCCGGCGCTCATCGCGAGCATGTATCCGACGTTGGCCGTGCTGGTCGTCTCCTGCCCGTGTGCGCTCATCTTGGCGACGCCGGCGGCGATCATGGCGGCTCTGGCCCGGCTGGCGGGAACGGGCGTGCTCATCAAAAGCGGCCGGGCGATCGAACGGCTGGCCCAGGTCAGTGCCCTCGCGATGGATAAGACCGGCACTCTCACCGAAGGCAAACTTGCGGTCCGCGAACTGCACCCGCTGACCGACATCGCCGGCGACGATCTCCTCCGCATCGCCGCCTCGGCCGAGCAACCGAGCGAACATCCCCTCGGCATGACTCTGGTGGCCGAGGCGCGAAAGCGCGGTCTGACGTTGGAGCCGGCCGCGGGATTCAAAGCGTTTCCCGGCGGCGGTCTCGTCGCCGAAATCTCCACGGGCAGCGTTCTCATCGGCAATCAGCGTTTGCTTCGCGAACAAGGGATCGCCTGGAACGACCAAAGCGAATCGCTGGC
>JBAXFO010000544.1:0-3998 GCA_037139885.1 Planctomycetota bacterium | reverse complement strand
CTTTGGTGCCTGGCCGACTTTTACGGCAGGAAGAGTTCCCTGGCGAACGCCAGCGTCCGCAGCGAGGAAGAAGGCTCGTTGTTCGCCGGCGAGGCGGGGACGCGGCTTTCGGGCACGGAGGGCTGGCGGCGGCGGGCCTGGTCGGCGACGCGTTGGTCGTTCGCGATCGCGGGGCTGGGCGGAGCGATCTTCCTTGTGCTGCCCCGCCCTGGGGGCGTGCAGTGGGTGCCTCACAAATTAACGACAACGGCGACGAATAGTCGGCAGCTGAACGGCTTCGATGCGGGCATGGATCTCAACCGCACGGGCAAGGTCGAACTTTCGGACATGTTCGCTTTCGAGGTGAACGCCATCGATTCGTCGGGGCGGGCCGCGAGTCTGCCCGAGTCGATCTATTGGCGGGGCGAAACGCTCGAATTCTACCGCAACGGCCGCTGGCAGACCTCCTCGCTGTCGTACGAAGTCTTGCCCGATTTTCTCGAAGAATTGGCCGATCCGAACGACGCCCTGCGGCAGGTCTCGCTTTGGACTCCCGAAGTGCAGGGCAGCCGGCAACCGCGGATCCGGCCCGAAGGTTTGCCCGCCCATTGCGATTATTTGTCGATCCGGGCTCTGCCCAGCCTGGGAGGCAACCTGGTTTTGGCCGAGCCGATCGACATCGAAGCGGGCGTTGGCCTGATGCCGCACATCGGCGAACGCGAGTCGCGCTCGGGTCTGTTCGCTTATCTCGAGGGGACGGACACGATCCAGGCCCAAGGCCGCCGCGCGACTCACACCTATGGCCAGGTCATCGACCCGAAGGCCAGCATGACGACGCAGCCGGCGCGGCGCATTCAGACTCGCTACTTGCAAACGATGCTCGCCCAGAAACCCGTCGGCGAAATGGTCGACCTGTCGAAACAGTTGCTCGCCCGCATCGGCGGCCTGAAGGATACCGAGCGGATTCTCGACGAGCGCGGCAATGTGCCGCCGGAGCATCGGGTTCGTGTGGCCCAGGCGCTGGCGCGGCATTTCTCGTCCTCAGGGGAATATCTTTATACCCTGAATCGCCGCCGCGTCGACCCCACCGTCGATCCCAACGTCGATTTTCTTCGCAACGTCAAAGAGGGGCATTGCGAGCGCTATGCGTCGGGTCTGGCGCTGACGCTTCGTAGCCTCGGCATTCCGTGCCGCATCGTACGCGGCTTTCGCGGCTACGAAGTCGGCGAAGACGACGTCACCCGCGTTCGGCTCAATCAAGCTCATAGCTGGGTCCAGGCCTTGACGCCACGGGCGGCAGAACCGGGCTACGACTGGCTTCTCCTCGACCCCACGCCCAGCCAGGAAGCTGCGCAAGACCGCTGGCAGATCGTCTCGGATTGGTGCAACGAGATCCTGCGCTCCGCGCGCACGGCCTTTCGCATCAACGTGCTCGAATACAACTCCGAACAGCAAGGCGCCAACCTTCAACTCTGGTGGGAAGCGCTGCACGACAACCTTTCCACCGCGCTGAGCATCGCCGGAACCGCGTTTTTCCTGGGCGGCGCGGCGGTCGCCTGGAGGCGGCGCCGTTCGCTTCGCGACTGGTCCACCCGTTGGACCGCCCGCCGACGCAAAAGCCCAACGCCCTGGCTCGATGAGGCGCTGACGCTCATCGCGAAACGTTCCGGACGCACGCTCGCGGCTCAAGAAACTCTGCGGGAATTCGCCGCCGCTTTGCCCGAACCCGAGTTGGCAGAACCGTTCGCGGTTCTCGTCGAACAAGCGCAAAGCGTGCAGTTTGGGGGCCATGCCCTGTCCGAGACGGATCGCGCCGCGATCGCCGCCAGCCTAATGCGCTTGCAAAATCCGTAGGGTGGGTTGAGCCAGCAGGCGAAGCCCACCAAGAGCCGCGCGGCCGCCCCCCCACACTCACACGCTGCCTGGCCTTAACCCCTACTAATCATTTCTCACGGCGCCTTCATCGACGAAATCTTCCCGCGGCGATCGTCGGGGCCCGCGTATTCGTAGGTGGCGACATTATTGCCCGGCGCCCAGGTGAGTTGCATGCGGTCGACGCCGGGTTGGCGTTCGACGGTATAGGTGACATTCTTGGCGGTCTTGCAACGGCCCAGGTCGTCGCGGTCGACGACCACGAGGCCATCGGCCGTGAATGCGGCTTCGGCTTTGGGCTCAATGCGTGTCCAGCCGACATACTGCCCCTTCTCATCGTAAAGAAACACATCGCGCCAGGTTCGCGGGATGGAGAGCCGTGGATCGGCGACGTTCGCCTGCTGCTGAACCGTCAACGCTCCCGGAAACACGATCCGGGCGAGACGCTCGGCGTTGAGGCGTTCGTCCGCGTCGCGATCGGGCGCTTCCAGGGGACGATCCTTGGCGGTGGGCTCGGGGCGCATGCGGGCTCCGCGATTTCGCAGGGCTGTCGCCTGAATCCAGGCTCGTTCGTCTTTGTCCGCCTTCGCCTCGGCTTCTTGATAATCGGGATTATCACTCAGAGGCGATTGCATGAGTTGTTCGAGCCGCGCCTGATGGCCGGCGAACAGGCGAACGAATTCCGCCGCGCGTTTGGGGTCGTCTTTGTCTCCTTTCGCGAGGGCGCCCGTTTGCTCTTTCGTGAGCGGCGGAAACCAGGAAGCGTATTTCGGGTCGAGCAGAAGGCTCCAATTTTTGACGACGATCCGGGTGGAGTTGGCCGGGGAAGCGATCTCGACGGGGCGGTCCTTGGCGTCGTAAGTCCGCGTTTCCGATTCGAGGCCATGCCAGGTGATGAACGCCGGGGCCGACCAGTTTTTGCCGTTCGACGCGAACACGCCGATCTCGGTCCGGCTCGATTCCATCGGCGAACCCGGGGCGATGGGGCGGCGCGTCGGCTGCGCGACCTGGATCTCGACGATCGACCCGGCGGCGTTTTTCGGCGTGATCTTGACCGTGGCGGGGTCGCCGCGGAAAACCTTCCATTCGAACGTGAGGGGCTTATTCCCCAGATCGCGACTCTCCTGAGCGCTGACGATCATGCGACGCCAGCGGTCTTTGCCGCGAAAAACGCGGGCGACGACGGCGGGCGTGTCGCCGAGCTTTTCCGTGGTCGGCACATCGCAATAATCGATTCCGGGCCGCGGCTCATCCTCCTCGATCACCGTTAAACGCACGAGCGGCGGCACGGTGTCGAGGGTCAGATCATGGGCCATCGTCACCATCTTGAGAGGATCGACCCAGCTGCCTTCAAAAACGCTCGGATGAGCCTTGGCCGTGAGATAGTCCCCCTCTTGCAGATGTTTGTTGCTGCTACGGAAAATCATCTGCACGGTGGGCATGAGCATGCCGGCTTCAATGAGCTTGGCTTTCACGTCGGGCCGGAAGGCGGCGAGGACATAAGGGATCGCACGCATGAACGGCTGGTCGGAGCCCGAAGAACCCTGCGAGATGATGAGGTACGGCGTATTGGTCGGATAGAGGTCGCCGTACCCTTCTTCGCCCTTGGGGCCGACGCCGTTGCGGCCCGGGTCGTGATCGCGATGTTCGGGATAAATGTAGAGATTGTTTTTGGCGTACTGTTCGGCCAGGAACGCCAGACCGGCGGGGGATGTGTAGTATTGGCGCGGATTGCTGCCTCCCTTGGCGGCCGGGGCGGAGGTCGAGGAATTGCCGAAGACGACGTGCGGCAGGATCTTTCGCTGGCCGGCCCAGTTGACGCGATCCTTGAGCATTTCCGCCGTGTAATGAACTTTCTGGAGCTGGGGCCAGGGCTTGAGGTCGAGCGGGGAGTGTTCGCCGTCGCGGTTGTCGTACCAATCGCCGACGTTGCCGGCCGCGGTCCCATCCTTCTGCCAAGATTGCAAGAGCTTGACGATTTCGCCGTTGCCGACGGCGATGGGGAGTTGGCGGAGTTCCTCGACCGATTTCGGCGGGCCCGGTTCGGTGGGTCGCGGTTCTTGAAACGACGCCAAGAGAAGCGTGGGGGTAATGAGGACCAGCAGGGCGAAAAGGCGTGGGGTCACGGGGAGTGCACCTGTTGGGGG
>JBAXFO010000543.1:0-3998 GCA_037139885.1 Planctomycetota bacterium | reverse complement strand
CCTTCGACGATGGCGTCGGCCGCCATGGCGCCGGAGGTGAGAGCGAGAAGCACGCCCGAGGAATAAAGCGGATCGAGAAAGCCGAACGCATCGCCGATGAGGGCCCAGCCATCGCCCGCGGCTTGTTTCGCTCGATACGAGTATTCCTTTTGGGCGCGGAAGATGTCGCACTGGGTCGCCTTTTCAAGCCGCGGCGCCAGGCCGGGGCAGCGGGCGACTTCTTCGAAATAGATATCCTTTAGTTCTTTCGACGTGCGGTTTTGAAAAAGATATTCGTAACCCGCGACGACGCCGACGCTGATGATGTCGTCGTGCAGGGGAATGTACCAAAACCAGCCGTGCTTACCTTGGGTTTGCAGGACGATAGTCGCGCCCGCGTCGCGGCCGGTGTCGCGGAAGGCCCCTTTCCAGTACGTCCAGACGGCCGCCTTCTTGAGAATGGGATCCCATTCGCGAAGCCCCATGCGGTCGATGAGCAAACCGCTCTGGCCCGCCGCGTCGACGACGACCTTCGCGCGAATCTCCTGCTCGGGCTGGCCTTCCGGCTTCACGCGCACGCCCACAGCCTTGTCGCCTTCGAAAAGGATTTCGAGGACGCGGGCGCCTTCGTGAACTTCGACGCCATGGTCGCGGGCGTTGTTCAGCATCTCGTGATCGAATTCGCTGCGGCGCACCTGCCAGGTCTGCGACGATTCGTGCGGCCGGTGATCGACGAAATAGAACGGCTCCGACAGTTGGCCGCGCTGATTGACGAACTGCACGCTGTATTTCTTGACGAAATGGCTGCCCTTCATTTTGTCGAGCATGCCGAGGCGTTTGAGCACGGAGTAGGTTTGCGGAATGAGCGATTCGCCGATGTGAAAACGCGGGAAGCGGTCGCGTTCGAACAGGGCGACCTTGGCGCCGCTCTGGGCGATGAGCGTCGCAGCGGTCGACCCCGAGGGGCCGCCGCCGACCACGATGACGTCATATGCGGAAGAGAGATTCGGCATGTTCGACTCCAAAAGATTACGACTTCCAGGAACTCTGTTCGGTTTCATGCGGGGTCCGGGCTTCGCGGAGCAAAGCCACCAGCTTCTTCAGCCGGTCCTTGGGAAGATGGCCGAGCTGGTTTTCATGACAACGCCGTAACGGCTCGGCGATCGCGTCCAGCAAGGCGACGCCTGACTCGGTGACGCCGACGAGCACTGAGCGCCGGTCGGCGGCCGAGCGGTCGCGGCGAATGAGCTCGCGCTGTTCGAGTTTGTCGAGCATGCGCGTGATGTCGGGGGCGCGCGACACCAGGCGCTCCGCGATGGCGAGCGTCGGCAACAATTCGGGATGCACGGCCTTGAGGAGCCGCAACACGTTGTACTGCTGCGCCGTCAATTCGAACTCGGCAAACGTTTCGTCTTCGAGCATGCGCAACCGGTCGTACGTTCGCCAGAGATTGAGGAACGCCTCTTGCTCGACCGAGTCGAAACGTTGCACGCCTGAGTGAGGCTGGATGGACTTCATACTCGGCATAATAGCCGTTCGGACATTAGTTGTCGAGACGAGTAATGCAAAAATTGCGAGGTTGCATCGAGCGCTCGTCCTGTTAAGATCGATGCGGAACATCCCTCGGGGCGAGACTCCTCCCATGCTCTTCTTCCGCTGCACGCTCGCGACTCTTTCCTTTTTCGCCATGCAACCGGGGCTGCACGCCGAGCGCCTCGTTCTCGCCAGCGCTTCGTACGGCAAGAACATCGTGGCGATCTGCGACGCGGATGGCCAAGTTCTCTGGTCGCATCCCACGTCGGGTCCGAAATCGGGTCATGCCGGCCATCACGACATTCAATTTCTCGACAACGGCAACATCCTCTTTCACGAAGATTGGACGAAGGTTCTGGAAATCTCGCTCGATAAGAAAATCGTCTGGTCCTACGATGCGAGCGTCATGAACGGCAACAAGGGCAAAGGCGTCGACATCCACGCGTTTCAGCGTCTGCCGAGCGGCTTGACCATGATCGCCGAGAGCGGCGTCGGACGCATCATCGAGGTCGACAAGGATGGCAAGATTCACGCCGAGATCAAACTGAAACCCGGCGGCACGCGCATGGTGCGCAAGCTCGACAACGGCGACTATCTCGTTTGCTCCGAAGCCGGGTTCGTCACCGAATACGACGGCAAAGGAGCCGTGGTCTGGGAGCATCCCATCAAGACACGCGTCTTCGGCGCCATCCGGCTGCGCAGCGGCAACACGCTCATCGCGACGGGCGGCGGCAATAGCGTTGTCGAAGTGAATCGTGCGGGCAAGGTCGTGTGGGAAATCAAAGACACGATTCCCGACACCAAAATCGCCCTCAAATGGACGACATCCCTTTCGGAACTCGACAACGGCAACATCATCGTCGGCAACTGTCATGCGGGCGATAAAAATCCGCAGATCGTCGAGATCGCACGCGACAAGAAAGTCGTTTGGCGGTTTGACCAGTTCCCAACATTCGGCAACGGCCTGGCCTGTTCGCAGGTTTTGAACGATGCTCAATCCGCTCTCGTGCGTCAGCGTCTTGCGGCCGTGGCGCCAAAGTAGTTTTTCCTTGGGAGTTCTCTCATGCCTCCGCGCCTGCTCAGCGGCATCTGTCTGGCTCTGTTCGCCACCTGGGGGGCGTTGGCCGCTCAGGAACAATACGGGGCCAAACGCATCAACCTCGAAATCGGCAAGCACAAAGGCTTCATTCTCGAACCCGCTCAACCCGGTCCCGCGGGACAGCGGCCGTGGGTCTGGTACGCGCCAACGATCGGTTCGTACCCTAACAAGAGCAATGAGTGGGTTCTGAAAATGTTGCTCGATAAAGGCTTCTATGTCGCCGGCGTCGATGTCGGCGAATCCTACGGGAGTCCGGCCGGGCGGAAGGTGTTTAGCGATTTTCACCGGCATGTGGTGGATGAATACAAGCTCGAGCCGAAAGCTCGGCTGTTGCCGCAAAGCCGGGGCGGGTTGATGATGTACAACTGGGCGGCGGAGAATCCCGAGAAGGTGAAGTGCATCGCGGGGATTTATCCCGTTTGCGATCTACGCAGTTATCCGGGACTGGCGAAGGCGGCTGGAGCTTACGGACTCTCGGCGGACGATTTGGCGAAACAGCTCACCACGCATAACCCGATCGACCGCCTCGCCCCGCTCGCCAAGGCGGGCGTGCCGATTCTGCACATTCACGGCGACGCCGACAACGTGGTTCCGCTCGACAAGAACAGTCAGGTTGTGCACGACCGTTATCGGGAATTGGGCGGGGCGATGCAATTGATCGTCATCGCCGGCAAAGGGCACGCGGAGATTCCGGCGTATTTCCAGGAGCCGCGCATCGTGCAGTTTTTGCTCGATGGGAAGTAGGCGGTAGGGTTGAGCGCAGCGAAGCCCACCGAAAGGCGCAAACGCTTACCCCATTTCCAATTTCGAAACGAGGCAAGCGTCAAACCTTTTGGTGGGCTTCGCCTGCTGGCTCAACCCACCCTACGGCGATCGCCCGATTAACCGTTCGAGCGGGCGTATTTTTTGCGATCGTTCTCATTGAGCATCGTCTTGCGGAGGCGAATCGCAGCTGGAGTCACTTCGACGTATTCGTCTTCCTCGATATATTCGAGGGCTTGCTCCAGATTGATCTGACGCGGCGGCTTGAGGGGCACGGTCTTTTCCGAGCCGGACGCCCGCATGTTCGTCAGCTTCTTTTCTTTGCACACGTTCACGGGCAGATCATTGTCGCGGCAATGTTCGCCGACGACTTGGCCCGCGTAAACCTGATCGCCGGGGCCCGCGAACATGATGCCGCGGTCTTGCAGGTTTTCGCAGGCGAAGCCGGTGACGCGGCCGGTGTCGGTCGAGATGAGCACGCCGTTGAGCCGGCCGGGAATCGAGCCGCGGCTGGGCTGGTAGTCGTAGAAGTTGTGATGGATGATCGCCTGGCCGGCCGTGGCGTTGAGGAGCCGGGTGCGGAGGCCGATGAGGCCGCGGGCGGGAATCGTGAATTCCAGATGCG
>JBAXFO010000542.1:0-4015 GCA_037139885.1 Planctomycetota bacterium | reverse complement strand
CTCTGGAGGGCGACCGGCCAACGTCCGTATCTCCTCCATGTCGGCAGCTGCATTCCGCGCAAACGCATCGATATTCTGCTCGATACGTTCGCAAGGCTTCACGCCTCGCTCGCTGAACTTCGGCTCATCAAAGTCGGCGGCGAATGGACGGCGGAACAACGCAGCCAGATCGGCAGACTCGGTTTGACCGAGCTCATCGTGCATGCGCCTCGTCTCGATCGACAAAGTCTCGCCGCGCTGTATCAGCGAGCGGCCCTGGTGCTCATTCCAAGCGAAGCGGAGGGTTTCGGCTTGCCGGTGATCGAAGCGCTGGCATGCGGGGCGGCCGTGCTCGGCAGCGATCTGGCGGTCTTTCGCGGCATTGCGAACGATACGATGCGCTACGCGCCCGTCGCGGATGCGCAACAATTCGCCGCCTGCGCTCTCGATTGGCTGCGAACGCCCGCCTCGGCTTCAGTCGTGGAGCGTCGCCTGGCTCAGGTTCAGCGCTATTCGTGGAAGCGACATGCCGAGATCGTCGCGGACGCCTATCTTCGGCTTCGTCCCGTGGGCGCTGTTGCGAAACGCGAGACCTTCCCTTGAAAATCGTCTTTCTGAATACGGGAGCTGTGCTCGGAGGGGCCGAGCGGTGCCTGCTGGATTTGATGGCGTCCTTGCGCCAGACGGTGCCGGACATCGAGATCCACCTCGTGACCGGCGCCGAGGGGCCGCTCTTGGCGCAAGCGGAGGAGTTTGGCGCTCAGACGACGGTCTTGCCCATGCCGACGGCGTTCGAGCAATTGGGCGACAGCGCCCTGCGCGGCGGCCGGGGCCGAATCGTGCGTTTCGGTCTGTCGGCGCCGGCGGCGTTATGGGCGGCGTGGCGCTATCGTCGCCAACTCGGACGGCTGCTCGCCGAGCTGCGGCCCGATGTCGTTCACTCGAACAGCATCAAGTTTCATCTGTTGACGCGAAAATCGGCAGGACCCTTGGTGGTGTGGTATGTCCACGACTTTCTCGGCGCCCGAGCCGTGGCGGCCAAGATGCTGCGCTGGACGCAGGGCGTCGATGGCTGCGTGGCCGTGTCGCGGGCTGTTGCGCAGGATGCGCAAGCTGTTTTGCCGGGAGTTCCGGTCGAGGTCGTCTATAACGCGATCGACGTCGATCATTTTCGCCCCGGCCCCAGCGCCTTGAGCCTCGATGCGCTCGCGGGGTTGCCCGTCGCGGATCCGTCGATTGTTCGTGTTGGTTTGGTGGCGACTTATGCTCGTTGGAAGGGCCAAGATATCTTTCTCCGCGCCGCGGCCCAGCTGACGCAGCAGCTTCGCCCGGGTACGGCCCGGTTCTTCATCGTGGGTGGGCCGATTTATCAAACGTTGGGCTCCCAATGGTCCCGCGACGAACTGCGTGCGCTTGCGAAAGCGGTCGGTGCGGCCGAGGTCGGCTTCATTGATTTTCAAGACGATCCGCGGGATGTTTATCGCGCTCTCGATATTGTCGTTCATGCGAGTACGCGTCCCGAACCCTTTGGTAGGACAGTGGTTGAGGCAATGGCGTGCGGCCGGGCGGTCATTGTGACGCAAGCGGGCGGAGCGGCCGAACTCTTCACCGAAGGCCACGACGCCATGGGGGTTTCTGCCGGTGACCCCGTCGGTTTGGCAGAAAAATTGCAAGAACTCATTGGGAATCCGCAACGGCGCGCCGAATTGGGGGCGAACGGCCGCCGTAGCGCCGAGGTCCGTTTTGCTCGGAGCCGTTTGGGGGAACAGATTTTGACAGCTTACAATTCGTTCCGAACAAACAAATTCGGGGCGTGACGGAGACGAAGAATTGATGAGGAAACGATTGCCAGGCCGTGCGTTAGGAGAAATCGCGCGCCCCGCGCAGCCGGCGAAGCCTATATTATAATCGCTGGCGTTTCAATATGTTACGGCTGTTTTGGAGCGGTGCGGGCGGAGCTCTGGGGCAAAAACGCCCATCGATCACCAGGAAAAATCCAAAAAGGCGTCAGATTTTGCTTTTTTGGAGTGCGAAATCGGATATACTCAATGAAGATTCAACCGAATTTGTAAATTTCCGCTGACTGGGCGATTGGGGCTGATAAGAGTTCCGAAATCGATTTGCTGATTTTGCGCCGAATTGTGTGGAATGGCACCCACCAAGTTTGGTAAGCTTGTGATCATCGTCCTTTTTCTACGAAAGGTATTCGGCTATGAAGTTCTCTTTCCGGTCTTTGAAGGCCTTCGTCGCAGCCGCTGTTATGATTGCGGTTCCGTGTTTCGCCGCTTATGCGTTGACGGTGAATACCTCGCCGGCGTCGTCGGTGTCGGTGGCCGCGGAACATGACCCGCTCCTTCATATTTCGAATGTCGTCGAAGCTCCCTATTGGATCGCCGACGGCAGCAAGACGGTGCCCACGCAAGCGGCCAGTGAAAAAGTGACCGCTGATCGTTGGTTCACGGCTTTCATTCCGAAGGAAAAACGCTAGTATCCCAGTCATAGAAGTAGGCTCCCGAGACTGCATGGTTGGATTTTTGACGGCAGTCTCGGGTCACGAGTTCTCCAATGCGAAATGAGATTGTTCGCTCGGTCATCTTCATGATCGAATGGATAGTCGTAATACTCTCTCTCGGCTCCGCATGGCCGTTCGCCTCCGTCAGCCCAATTTTCGAAAGCCTTCTTCTTGGCGGTGTGTCGCTCCTGCTCACGGCCTGGGCGGTTCGTATCGTCGTTGAAGGCCGATTTTCTTGGGTTCCTTGCCCCGTTGCATTTTTCCTTGCGATTCTCTGTCTGCTCACCATTCTGCAAACCCTTCCGCTTCCGATCGAATGGGTTCGAGTCCTTTCGCCGAACGCCCTCTACGTCCGCGATCAGCTGACTCCTTCCGTCGCCGAGTTCGGTCTCCTGAACGCGCTGTCTGACAAAGTCCCATTGAGTTTGGACTCGACCGCGACGCGCTATGACCTCCAGCGTCTTATCGCCATTTTGGCGATGTTTACGGTCATTCGCAACAACCTCCGCGACCCGGCCACATTCTTTCGCTTTGGTTGGCTGCTGGCGGGGAATGGCGTGATGTTGGCGCTCGTGGGGATCGGGCAGATTGCCTCCTCGCCGCAGAATGTCGTTTACTGGACCATTCCGACGGGGGGGGCTGTCTTTGGGCCGTTCGTAAATCGCAATCACGCGGCATACTATCTAAATCTTTGCATCGGCTTGGCGGTCGGCCTGCTTTTGGGAACGCGCTATTTCCTGGCCTCGGATCGATCGAACTGGCGCGGCGTCTTCCGCGATCCACGGGTTCTTTGGCTGGTCTTCGGCATTGCGATTATGTTGGTCGGATTGCTCAGTACATTGTCGCGCGGGGGCGCGATCGGACTCTTCGTTGGCAGCATCGGTTGTCTGGGGTTGTTGTTCTATCGCTTCGGGCGCAGTTCGCCCTGGGCGGGAACGGCTTTGATCGCCGCCTTTGTGGCGAGCTTGATTTTCTGGCAAGGCGCCGAACGTATCGGCAGCCGTTGGGAGTCGCTGCGGACGAATCAAGCCTCTCCACAAGCGCGCGTCGATATTTGGCGGCGTACGCTGCCGCTCGTGGTTCAATATCCGCTTCTCGGCTCGGGAATGGGAACCTTTCCGCTTCTGGAGCCGATGTGCACGCAGCCAGCCGATCAAATCGACGCGCCGGCGGGCTTCGCGCGGAACGACTTTTTGCAGCTCTGCATCGAAGGCGGGATCTTACAACTGCTGGCCGCCCTCGCGATTCTCGGCATCGTCTTTCGGCGCACCTTGCAGACGTTTTACTGGCGCGGCAACACGGGGCTCGGCAGGCTCGCTCTCGGCGCGCTGATCGGGTTTTCGGCGATCGTTGTCCATAGTTTCGTCGATTATGGCCTGCACATTCCTGCCGTGGCGGTTCTGGCGACCGTGGTCGCGGCGATGTTGATGAATCTGTCCGAGACACCCGAATCCGCGTTCGACGAACCGGCGAGCGCTGCGACTCGCAGCTGGCAGCCGCCCGGTCTTTTCCTCGTTCAAGCCC
>JBAXFO010000541.1:0-4019 GCA_037139885.1 Planctomycetota bacterium | reverse complement strand
CCCCTGGTCTTGACCCGGCGGCACCGCAGCCTCGGGATGTTCGGTCACGCCGACGACATATGTCCCTTCCTTGGCGCTCACCGTGAAGAAGCGGATCTCGATCGAGCCTTGCGGAGTCTTGATCGTCTGCTCGGTCTTCTCCGGCTGCGCGGGGACCGTGATGCGGAAGCCGGCTCCCTTGGGAGCGAAGACTTGCGGATCGGCGTTGCCGGCAAGCAAGGCGGCCACGACAAACGAAAGCCAGACGGTCATGGGACACGAGCTTTCGAGGTGGGGTTCGGTCTCGCGCTGTTTGATGGCGAGACAGGTGGCGACAAGTTCTTGTCTCTTCCGACAAGTTAATCAACTCGTCGCCACGTCGGCAAGCTACTTTTGCAACACTTCGATAAGGCGTTCGAAGTCGTCGTTCGAGGCGAACGCAAGAACGATCTCGCCATTGTCTTTCCCCTGCACGCGAATCTCGACGGGCACGGCCAACTTCTGGCGGAGGTCGTTTTCGACGCTACGAATGTGAGCCGTCTTTTCGCCGCCGGACGATTCGCGGGACTTCCCGCCTCCCGACGACTTGCTCGAACCGCCGGCGCCCGCCCCTTCCTTGGCGTCGCGAATCATCGCCTCCGCCGCCTTCACGCTGAGCCCCATGGCGACGATCTGCTTGAACATCGCGATCTGTTTGTCGCGGCTCTTGATTCCCTTGAGCAGCTTGGCGTGGGCCTCGCTGATCTGGTTGAGCCGCACGCCCTCGACCACTTCCGGAGCCATGTCGAGCAGGTTGACGAGGTTGGTGATCGACGAGCGCGCCAGACCCAACCGCTGAGCGAGTTGTTCGTGGCTGAGGCTGAAGCGATCGAGGTACTCTTTGAAGCCTTGCGCCTTTTCGATCGGGTTCAGGTCGGCGCGCTGAATGTTCTCGACAAGGGCGGCTTCAATCACTTGCTGATCGTTGAAGTCGACCACGCGAATCGGCACGGTCGCCAGGCCGATTTCCTGAGCGGCCCGGAAACGCCGTTCGCCGGCGATGAGTTGATATTGACCATTGACCTGACGCACGACGAGCGGTTGCAAGATGCCATGCTCGCGGACGCTGGCGCTGAGGGAGGTGATCGCTTCGGCGTCGAAGTGCTTGCGCGGCTGGTAGGGATTCTGTTGAATCTGAGAGAGCGGGACTTCGCTGGTCGATTCGGGACGATCGAGCGAGGCGCCATCGCCGCCGCCGAGTAACGCATCGAGACCTCGCCCCAATCGAGGCTTCTCCGTTCGCGTGCTATCCATGTCGTGATTCCTTTCGTGAAGTTGAATCCATTCGGGGCGGACCATAGCCAGCGACGCTTCGGCGAACAAGGCCAGCTGACGAGCGGACTTCTCGGGATCGTGCACCGCTCCAAAAAGAAATCCCCGTTTCCGCCGTGCGTCACCCAAGCCGACCCCTTGGGGGTCGAAGTGAAGCGTGCCGTTCCCATCTCCTTCGGTCCCCAAGGGACCGGCTTGGGTTACGCACGTCTTGTCCGGGTGATTTCGGTTCGGATCTGTTTCACGCACACGTTCCGCGCGGAACACGCCCCCCCAAACCGCGGACTTCATCGCCCATTTTGCCGCATTGACGCCTCGAAGAAACTTCCCGAGTCGGTTTGCAACTTGGCCTTTTTTTTGTGTTAACGTCCGGTGTAAGATCCCGCCGTCGAACGTCGGAACCGTTCGACAACCGGTCTGGAATGGACGCCAGGCCCGTGACGAAGAGGACATGGATGACAGCCTCATCCTTCGCGGCAAGGCCGGAACCTTTGCCGCATCTCCTGCAACCGCGATGCATCGTTCGAGGCGCGTGCGCTTCGAACATGGCGCCGTGGGCGCGGGAGCCACTCTAACGACGCTTTTCCCCACCGCCGCAACCGCGTCGGTAAGCGTCTCCTCTTCCATTCATGCGAATCCTTCTCACGTGATGCCGTGTCTCCGCGCTGGCGGTACGCCCATCGCGCCTTCGGGTTCGCATGTCCTGACCCGGCAGTCGACGGTCTTGAGAGCCGTCGACCGCACCCGTGCCGCCATTGCGGTTCGGGTCCCCCTTCGGTCTTTCAGGTACAAGAGGCATGAATCGCGATCCCATTTTCCTGCGCATCGACGCGACCCCCGAATCCGGCTACGAGCGCTTGACTCGCTGCCTGACCATCGCGGCGGCCTTGCAACGACGTCGCCGACCCGTTTACTTCCTCGCCAACCTCGAACCCGCGAGCCTCGCGCTCACCATCAAACGCGGCGGCAACGATTGGATCCCCATGCACAACCGCCTCGGCGAACCCGCCGATCTGGCCCAGGTGCAACAGGCCATCATGAAGCACGGCCCCGCCGCCATCCTCGTCGACGACGCCGACGTCAAGCGCTCGTACCTGAGCGAACTCGTCAGCACCGGGACGTTCGTCACGTCGATCGATCACATCGGCGCCATCCGTTCGCCCGCCCATGTCATCATCAATCCGCTGTTGGGACCCAGCCGCGATAGCTTCGAGTTCATGCCCTATACCCAGCTCTTGATGGGCAAGCGTTACGCCATGGTTCGTCCGGAGATCCGCCGCCACCGGGCGACGCGCTCGCAGGAACCGGCGCCTCTGATGTTGCCGAATACGAAGACGCCCGCGAATCTCTTCCGCGCCTTGGTCGCTCTGGGCGACGACGATACGAACCTGCAAACGTTGCCGCTCTCGAAGATGCTTTTGGGCACGCCGAAGATCGGCAAAGTGGACGCGATCGTGCGTCGCGATCATCCGCAGCTCGACGAGTTGAAAGCCTTGGCGGCTGAGAACGCCGACAAGTTCGAGATCGCGATCGAGTCGGCCGAGATCACCGCACGCCTGGTGCGCTGCCATTTCGCGATCACATCGGGCAGTAGCTGGTCGCTCGAACTCGCCTGTCTGGGGTTGCCGCAATTGGTCCTCGTTCAGAACGAGGCTCACTGGCCGAACACGCAACGGCTCGAAGAAGAAGGTTGCGTCAGCATCCTCGGCTGGCACGAAAACACCTCGGCCCAAACCATCCGCACCGGCATCCAAAACCTGCTCGCCGATCCCGCCGAACGGCAATCGATGTCGCGTTGCGGCCGCAAGCTCATCGATGGCCGCGGACCCGATCGCCTGGTCAACGCCCTCGAGATCATGCTCGCAGGCGGAGCCCGCCGGGAGTCGATCGAAATCGCCGCGTAGAACGAAGGGACGAAATCCGAAAGGCCCGGCCGCTCATCGCGCCGGGCCGTTTCTTTGACGATGCCGAAGTTCGCGGCTCTCCGCAGGAGAGCGCTGACTTCACGCACGATCGGTAACGGCGTGCTTCGGAAGAATCTCCTGTGGCGTGACGGCAACGCTCTCCTGCGGAGAGCCGCGAACGGGAGCGAGCTATGTCGTTTCGACGCCGATCTTCGGACAGTCTTTCGCCAGGGCGCAAACCTCGCAAGCCGGCTTCCGCGACGCGCAGACCTGGCGCCCATGGAAGATCATCCGGTGGCTGAAGATGGTCCAGTCCTTCTGCGGAATCAACTCCATCAGATCTCGTTCGACTTTCACCGCGTCGTCGTGCGCCGTGAAACCCATGCGCCGCGCGAGGCGGCCGACGTGCGTGTCGACCGTGATCCCCGGCACATCGAACGCGTTGCCGAGGACGACATTCGCGGTCTTCCGCCCGACGCCCGGTAAGGGAACGAGCTCCTCCAAGGTCCCGGGCACGGCGCCGTCAAACTGCTCGACCAGCATCTGACAACACGTCTTGATGCTCTTGGCCTTGTTGCGAAAAAAGCCGGTCGATTGAATCAGGCGTTCGAGCTCGCGGATGTCGGCATTCGCGAAGGCGTTGGCGTCGGGATACTTTTCGAAGAGAGCCGGGGTGACGAGATTGACGCGAACGTCGGTGCACTGAGCCGAGAGAATGGTCGCGATCAAGAGTTGCAGAGGGTTGTTGAAGGTCAGGGCGCAATGGGCGTCCGGATAGAGTTTCGCGAGCCCCTTGAGGATGGCGCGAGCACGGGTACGAAGGGC
>JBAXFO010000540.1:0-4022 GCA_037139885.1 Planctomycetota bacterium | reverse complement strand
CTTGTTTCTGAGAACGATCAACCTACGATCTATTGATAACTGAACTAAGAGATCGTTCCGATGGGCCTGATGAGCCGCGCGGAGCTGTTGCGGGAGAATGAGTCTCTTCGAGAGCGACTCTGCGAACTCGACGCAAACTTGGCCAGACTCAAGCGGTCCGGGGCCTCGGCTCCGATCGAGCCGACCGCGGACTTGACCCTGGCGAAATGGCTGGCGACGGTCGTTCTCAAGAAGGCCCCCGGCCGCGGCGGCGTGTTCGAACTCGACGCCGAGGGGCGCATTCGCTTCGCCGCCGGACCGCTCGCCCAGACTCTCGCGGGCTCCGGGGAAATCGTCGCCACGAAGTGGAGCGAAGCGCTCGTGGCGAGCGATCGTGCGAAGTGGCGACAGTATCTTGCAAACTTAGATGAAACTTATATCGATAAGAGTTTAAGTTTGCATATTCAGGCGCCAACGGAACGATTGACTGTCGAGATCGTGGGCCGGCGTTCTCCGGACCGCGCGGGAGCGGTTTGGTTGTTTGTCGCCGAGAGCGCGGGGCCCCGAAAGTCAACCGAAGTTTTGGCCGACTCAGGAGAGGCCATTACGGCCAAACATTGGGCGGGAGTTTTCGCCCATGAACTCAATCAACCGCTGGCGGCCGCCCTCTCATCGGCTCAAGGGTGCCGGGGTTTGCTGGCTTCGCGAAAACTCAAGCCCGCCGAGTTGACGGATCTTCTCGATGGCTTGATTCGTCGCGTGCAATTGGCGGCCGACATTGTCCGTCGGCTGAGAATGATGGCCGGGAGCGAACCGCCGCGTCGCGTCTCGGTCGATGTTCGAGAGATCGTGCGGCGCAGCCTCGAACTTTTGCAAGGTACGCTCGATGACCATCACGTGTCCGTAACGCTCGATTTCGCCGCCGACATTCCCAATGTCGCCGTCGATGCCGTGCAGATCCTGCAAGTGACGGTCAACTTGGTGCGCAACGCGATCGAGGCGATGAGCAGTCTTCCGGCGCCGCGCCGTCAGTTGACAGTGCGGGCCACCTACGACGACCGCGAGGCCACCGTCGCAGTCGTCGATCGAGGAGTCGGCATGCCCATCGAGACGATTCGTCGCCTCTTTCAACCCCTTGCTTCCGCCAAGCCCACGGGCATGGGGTTGGGCCTGACGATCTGTCGTCAAATTGTCGAGTCTCATGGTGGCCGAATTTGGGTCAACCTGAATTCGCCGAATGGTTGTACTTTTTCATTTTCTCTTCCCCTGGATTCCGAGGAACCATGAGCGTTAAACCTGCTGTCTGCGTTCTGGACGACGATGCCGATCTTCGTGCGTCCCTCAAGCTGATCTTCCGAGGCCGAAACATTCCGTACATGGCGTTCGGCACGGCCGAGGAATTTTTCGACGGCTATTCCGAGAAGCACGTTGGCTGCGTCCTTCTGGACCTGAAGATGCCCGGCGAGTCGGGCCTCGACATTCTTCGCCAGATGCGTGAAAAGAACATCCTCCTGCCCGTCATTCTCGTTACGGGACACGCCGATGTGCCGATCGCCGTCGAAGCGATGCAGGCCGGGGCGTTCGATGTTCTCGAAAAGCCCGTCGACGCCGACGTGTTGGTCGAAAAAGTTCAACACGCCTTCACCAAGGCCGAACATTACCGCAATCTCGCCAGCGAACGCGAAGCGGTGGGCCCGAAGATCGACATGCTGACGCCCCGCGAGATCGAAGTGCTCGATCAAATGGTCTCCGGCAAAAAGAACCGCAAAATCGCCGAGGAACTGGGCATCAGCACCAAAACCCTCGACATTCACCGCGCCAACATCATGCGCAAAATGCATACGAAAACCATCGCAGATCTCGTGCGTTGGCGGCTCATTAGCAAAGCCGGCACGGCAGGCGTCATGCCCGTCATCGTTCGCGCTTGAGCTTCACGATTTTGTTCGAACGCTGCTTCGCCAAAGTCTCCGGCCACAATCCGGAGACTTTCTTTTTGCCCAAATGCGAATTGACGACGATGTTTCGAACGGGAAACGATGCGGAAAACGGCGATCGTCTCGGTAAACTCGCGGCGTCTCTCTGGTTCAAATTGCGTTGGGTAATGGAACGCCAAGGCAACGATGCCGCCCGGATCGCAACCCGTCTTGCTTGAAACGTCCGGTTTGCGGTAAGACAGACTTAAGGAATGGATTCCGGGCTCGCAGCGAGCCTTCATGGAGGTTTTGTCCCATGTCGCAATGGAAGCGATTCAAACGCTCGATCACTCCCGCTCTGGCGGCGGCGCCGACGCAAACGCTGACGCATCTTCTCAACGGCCGACTCGCGATGTTGCTCGGCATGCTCCTCGTGGGGGGCGTGGCGTTCGGGATGGGACGTTGGATTGGTCTCGGCGCCGGCCGAGCCGATACGCCGCAACAACGCGTCAACGCCAGCGGCGTGCCGACGCTCGAAGGCGAATACGAAAGCCGAGTGGTCGCTTATATTTACGGCAACATACCCATCTCGCGCGTCGAGCTGGCGGAGTATCTCATCTCGCGGTTCGGCGCCGAGCGCCTGGAATTCCTCGTCAACCGCAAGATTGTCGAGCGTGCCTGCCAGGCCAAGGGCATCGTCGTTTCCGACGCCGAAATCGAGAATCAGTTTCGCCGCGACATTCAGGCGATCGGCCCGCACATGACGGCTCAATCGTTTCACGACCAGGTTTTGAAGCGCTACAACAAGACGATTTTCGAATGGAAAGAAGACGTCATCCGCCCGAAATTGGCGCTGACGAAATTGGTCCAATCGGAAGTTCAAGTCACCGACAACGACATCCGCAAGCAATTCGAAATCCACTACGGCCCGAAGGTGAAGTGCCGGATGATCGTTTACAACGACGGCAACACGGCACGCCGCGCCTGGGAGCGGATGTCCAATAGCTCGAATGTGGGCGAGGCGTTCATGATCGAGGCGGGCACGCAAATGATCGGCGAGCTCGCGTCCGTCAAAGGCGAGGTGCCGCCGATCCACAAACACTTCGGCGACGAACGCATCGAGAAGGAAGCGTTCCGCCTGCGCCCCGGCGAAATCAGCCAGGCCTTCGAAATGAGCGACCGCAAGGCGATCATTCTGCTCTGCGAACGTCATCTGCCGGCGGACAATACGAAGACGTTCGAGAAGGAACGCGTCGTGTTGCTTCCGGAAGTTCGCGATCTGATGGTGGCGCAGAAAGTTCAGGAGCGGGTCGTCCAGCTCCGCACCGAAGCCACGCCGCGTTTCTTGCTGGCCCGAAATCCGAGCAATCAACAGATTCAGCGCGACGCGCAACAAGAGATCAATAGCGAAGTTCGCTTCGAGAAAAAGTAGGTCGACGGCTTCCGGATTGAGAACCGCCCCGAATGGGAAACTTCACACGATCAAGGATTTCTGCCATGCATTGGAATCGTCTCGGAATCGCCGTGATCGCTCTCGCCTTGACCGCTCCGTTGGCCGGGGCGCAAACGGCCTTCCTCGCGGAAAACAATCTCCGCGACGCCTGCTTCAACAACGAACTGACGATGCGGCTCAGCGGCACGGTCAAGGTGCAGCAAGCGGGCAAGCCGATGTCGTTCACCCGCACCGCCGAAGCCACGCACAGCTACTTCGAACGCGTCCTCGACATTAAAGATGGCCAGGCCGAGCGCACAGCCCGCTTTTACAATCGCGCCGAGGCGACGTTCGCCGATGGCGCCGAAAAATTCAACATCTCGCTGAAGGCGAACCACACGCTGCTGGTCGCGCATCGGCTGAAGGATCAACTGGTGATCTTCCATCCGGTCGACGCTTTGACGCGAGAAGAGATGGAGGTCACGTCGCACTTCGACACGTTGGCGGTGCCGGGACTGCTGCCGCGGCGCGATGTCAAGGTGGGCGAGACCTGGAAAGTGCCGCGCGATGTCGTGCAGGCGATCGCGGACCTCGACGCCGTCGAGAAGGCCGATGTCACCGGCAAGTTCGAAAAAGTTGAAGGCGATTTCGCGTATCTGACATTTTCCGGTCTGGTGCAAGGCATGGACATGGCCGCC
>JBAXFO010000539.1:0-4024 GCA_037139885.1 Planctomycetota bacterium | reverse complement strand
TCTTTACGTCACAATTGAACCCTGTCCCAATCGGAAAGTTCTGAAATATTATCACGGTTCGCCGGGGGAACGCTACAGACTCTTCACGTGTTGCAAGCGTTCAATCGCCGTGCAGGCGTCGTCGAACACGAGCCGCCGAAAAGATCAGGTCGCTTCGAGATTCGGCGTTCTTGCAAGCCGACGTCGCGCCAGACGGATTGCAGGGTGCCGAGCTCTCTATCGCCTGCCCACGGCCGAACTCGAACGCCGCGTCCGCACCATCCTCGACATGATCGGACTGACCGAGCGCGCCGACCACCGGGCGAGCACGTTTTCCGGCGGCATGCAGCGCCGGCTGAACCTCGGCATCGCCCTGGTGCATGAGCCGAGCGTGCTTTTGCTCGATGAACCCACGGCCGGGGTCGACCCGCAGTCGCGCAACCATCTCTTCGAAGGCATCCGCCGCCTCAACTCCGAAGGCATGACGATTCTCTATACGAGCCATTACATGGAAGAGGTGCAGGCGCTTTGCGACCGCATCGGCATCCTCGATCACGGGCGGATGATCGCGTGCGATACGTTGCCGCATCTCCTGGGAAGATTGCCCAGCCAGATCCGCTTTCGCGTCGCCCAGCCGCCGGCAAATTGGAACGGCCTGGAAACCGCCGGGACGAAACTCACGCACGCCCCCGACGCCAGTTGCCTGGAATGCCACGATCCCGCGACGACGTTGGTGCATCTCACAACCTGGTGCGGCGAACGCAGCCTCCGCTTAACCCGCCTCGAATCGGAGACGCCGACGCTGGAAAAGGTGTTTCTCCATCTCACCGGCGACACCCTCCGCGATTAATCGGGAAAAGACGCGTTCGCGGTTCTCCGCAGGAGAACGCTGCCGTCGCGCCTTGGCGTCAGTCCTCGCGCCGTGCGTTGCGTCAGCGCTCTCCTGCGGAGAGCCGCGAACGATTTCATTCCGTCGCCCAAGTCAAAATCACCTTACCGCAATCCCCCTCCTTCATCGCCTGAAACCCCTTCTCAAAATCCTGATACCCGAAGCGATGCGTGATCACTGGCGTAAGATTCAAGCCGCTCTGCAACATGACGGTCATCTTGTACCACGTCTCGTACATCTCCCGACCGTAAATCCCCTTAATCGTCAGCATGTTGAAGATGACGCTGTGCCAATCGATCGCCATCTCTTTCTCCGGAATGCCGAGCAAGGCGATCTTGCCCCCATGGCAGAGATTGGCGACCAGATCGCGAAACCCCTGCGGATGCCCCGACATCTCCAGGCCGACGTCGAACCCTTCTTTCATGCCGAGCTCTTTCTGCACCGCCGCCAACCTCTGCGTCCGCACGTCAACCACATGGGTCGCCCCCAGCGACTTCGCCAGAGCGAGGCGATAAGGATTCACATCGGTGACGACGACGAAGCGCGCTCCCGCATGCCGCGCGACCGCCGCCGCCATGCAACCGATCGGCCCGGCGCCGGTGATCAGCACATCTTCGCCGAGCAGGTCGAACGACAACGCGGTGTGCACGGCATTGCCGAACGGATCGAAGATGGCCGCGATATCCCGGGGGATTTCCGGAGCGTGCACCCAGACGTTCGTCATGGGCAGGGACAGATATTCGGCGAACGCACCGGGCCGATTGACGCCGACGCCGAGCGTGTCTTTGCACAGATGCCGCCGCCCCGCGAGACAATTTCGGCAATGGCCGCAAACGACATGCCCCTCGCCGCTGACGATCTCGCCGACGTGAAAGTCCTTCACGTTCGACCCGGTCTCGACGATGGCGCCGACGAACTCATGCCCGACGACCATCGGCACGGGAATCGTCTTCTGAGCCCAAGCGTCCCATTTGTAGATATGCAGATCGGTCCCGCAGATCCCGGTACGAAGAATCTTGATCAGCACATCGTTAATGCCGATCGTGGGAATCGGCGCATCTTCAAGCCAAAGCCCCGGTTCGGACTTCCGTTTCACCAGCGCCGCCATGGTGGACATGCGAGTTTGCTCCGTTCGGGTTGAGCGTGAACGACTCGATTTTTGCAAGCATTCGCCGTATTTTTAGGATAAACTCGAGCGGATGCGAGGTATTACGCCGTTCCGGAACCGGCGGAGATCGTCGGATGCGCTCTTCATTCGACGCATCGGAGGCCGTAAGATACAGTGCTCGGACGTCGCTATGGCGCCCTTGATGCTCAACAAGACACTCGCGAATCCAAAGGGTTGACGCCATGAAAGTCGAAACCACGCCAACGGCGGAGATCGCCATTCGAGCGCTCGGCGCCGAGGACGTGCGCCGTGTGCACGCATGGCTGGGTCACCTTGAGAATTGGGGCCGTGACACGCACACGAGAAATATGAGCCGAAAGATGCCCGAAAGCGATCTCTACGTCTTGCGGGGCACGAATGATCTCCGGATTTATTTCACTCTCGATGAAGCCAACGACGTGATCACCGTGGTCGACATCGCAAAGCATTCCGTGCTGGGAACGGCTGTCTAAGCCGATTCGCCATGAAACATCACAAATCCATTGTCTTCGATAAAAACCAGTGTCGAAAAGAACTTGCGGCTTTCAAGGCTCTCCTCGATTCGAAATCCAACCTCGGCGAGCAAGCTGACCTTCAGCCATTCTTTAAGAACAATTTGCATTTAACGGCGTTCATAGGGAGTTATGTGCCGGATATCGGCCATGCAAAGCAGTACGCATTCGAGTTCCCCCTTATGGGGGATTTCAAGATGGACCTCGTTGTTGGAGATAAGGAAAAGGAAAAATTCCTTGTGATCGAGTTCGAAGATGGCGCCACAGACGGAATCTTCAGGACGGTCGGCGATAAGTCGACGCCCGAATGGACGCCCCGATTCGATCATGGGTTTTCGCAGATCGTCGATTGGTTCAGCATGATCGACGATGTCAAGAATACCCAAGATTACAGGGAGGACTTTGGCCACGGCCACATCAGCTATACAGCCATGCTGATTATCGGCAGAAAATCCGGGTTGAATCCAACCACGCTCCGCCGACTCAAATGGCGAGCGGAGAAAGTCAGGGTGGACTCGCATAACATCGAATGCGTCACTTTTGATCAGCTCTACGAAGATCTGGCTCGTCGCATTGACTACTGATTTCGCTGACATCTCTGCATTTCCGTGGCGCGCCGCCATTCGCCCCCGCGAAGATTCGCTGCGGCCGTGGAAATTTGCCGGGCTTGCGTCGAACCGGGCGTTTCTGGTATCTCCATGGCACGGACGGAACCGTTTTCAGGACAGGATGTCATGAAGCTCCGCAATCCCCTTCTCGTGAACACCATCGGCGTGCTCGGCGCTTGCCTTCTTCGGCGGCTGCTCGGCACTCTCGATGTGCGCCTCGATTTCGGCCCTTGGGGCAGCCATCCCCGGGATCCGCGAACGAGTCGGTTCATCTACGTCTTTTGGCACGAAACCCTGATTCTCTCGACCATCGCCCGCGCCCGGGCGGCCGTGCTCATCAGTCAGCATGCCGACGGCGAACTCATCGCTCAGGTGATTCGCCATTTACGCTTTGGCGTGGTTCGCGGCAGTTCCACACGCGGCGGCACCGCAGCCCTGCGAAACCTGATCGCCGTCAGCGAACATTCGAATCTTTGCATCACTCCCGATGGCCCGCGCGGCCCACGGCGGACCGTGCAGCCCGGAGCCATCTTCGTCGCCTCGCAGACGGGTTTGCCGATCGTACCCATCGGCATCGGCTATGCAAACGCTTGGCGAGCAAAAAGTTGGGACAAGTTTGCGGTCCCCAAGCCGTTTAGCGGGGCTCGGGCGGTGTTCGGCGAACCGATCGTCGTGCCGCGCCATGTGGAAACGCGGAACCTGCTCGATTCCGTCCACCTCCTGCAAGATCGCCTCGATGAAGTGACGGCTGCGGCCGAAGCGTGGGCGTTGGGTGAGCCGCGGAAGACCGCCGCGACCGTCGCCCTGCCGGGAGCCCGCAGCGCATGACGC
The DNA here is from genome assembly GCA_037139885.1 of Planctomycetota bacterium. Taxonomy (GTDB): domain Bacteria; phylum Planctomycetota; class Planctomycetia; order Gemmatales; family Gemmataceae; genus JAIEPT01. Next base: position 58 of record JBAXFO010000539.1, on the reverse strand, counting down.
CAGCGCAAAGTTACCCAGTCTCCCTGAGCGGACGAATCGGCCCGGAATCTCGAAATCG
>JBAXFO010000538.1:0-4038 GCA_037139885.1 Planctomycetota bacterium | reverse complement strand
GTTCGAGCCCCGAAACGGAGTCGCGTCGTTCGGCGCGACGAGCGCAGCGGCGACCGTCTCGACAGGTCCGAAATGGCCCGGCATCACCAAGCCGCCCGAACCCTTGGAGCCCTCCGCTCCGCCGTTGCCGCCGATGGTGATGCCCAATCCCATCGCGCTCCCCGAGGCGCCGCCGAAGCACCCGATCGTTCTGGCCATGGAATGCGTGCTCGACAACCGCCACGAGGAAGCCCTGGGACATCTTCATCAGTATGACGCACGCACGCAGGAGCTTCTCTTGCGCGTCTTGCCGGCGCTGGCGCTCGTCGCCAAAAACAACAAGCTCTCCCCGGCCGACATCGCCGCCCTGAGCGATCAGTGGCAAAGCATGAGCGTCTTGCTTCAGGGATACTCCGAATTCACGATCTCGAAGCTCTGTTTTTGCGAATCGATCAAGGGATATGCGATCTATAAACCGCTGCCCGCGGACCATGACTTCGTGGCCGCCCTTCCGGATCGCCCTGGCGAACTCGTGCAGCTCTACGTCGGCATCAAGAATTTCGGCGGCCGGCCCAACCAGGGGCTTTTCGAAACGCAGCTTTCCAGCCACATCGAAATCCGCGACGACAAAGGCCAGACGAGATGGCTGCACCGCTTCCGCCCCAGCGATCTCAAACTCGTGAGCCGCACGCGCCTCAACGACTACTAACACAACTACACCTTCACCATGCCCCCCGCCCTGGCGCCCGGGGCTTACACGCTCACGGTGGTCGTCACCGACGAAACCCAGCCCGAAACTCCACGCACCGCTCACTCCTCGCTGCCGCTCCACATCGTCGGCCCCAAGAACTGACGTCCGTCTCTCGACGCGGGGTCGACACGGCTCAATGTGCGAAATTGTGAACTCTTCTCGGCATTCGCTTGAAACGTGAACTAGATTTGAGGAGCCAAGATGCGTTCCCGCATTCGGCCCCTTCGCGAGGTTTCCCATGGTCGCATCGAAAAGCCAGAATTTCGAACTCGATGGCGCGGGCGTGCCGGAAGCGCCGGCGGCTCCGGATAGCCTCAAAGAATCGGGCCTTTCGCTCGCGTTTCTCAACGAACTCTTGCTACGCACGCTGTACGTCAACGGCTCGCTGCTCGGGCTCGATATCGCACGCATCATCTGCTTGCCGTTTAAAGTGATCGAAGAAGCGCTGAAGTTTCTCAAAGACGACAAGTGCATCGAAGTCGCCGGCGGCGATTTGATCGGCCGCGTCAGCTATCGCTTCAACCTCACGGAATTGGGCCGCAAACGCGCTCAAGAGGCGATGAAGTCGTGTCAATATGTCGGCCCCGCGCCGGTGCCGCTCGACGATTATGTCGAGCAAACGTATCGCCAGGCCGTCACGGGCATTAATTGCACGCCCGACCCGCTCAAGGCGGCGTTCGCCCATCTCATCATCAAAGACGAGCTCTTCAACGCCATCGGCCCGGCCATCATCTCGGGCCGATCGATCTTCATTTACGGCCCTCCCGGCAACGGCAAGACGGCCATGGCCCGGTCGATCGGCGAATTCATGAACAACGCCGGCGGCGAAATCTACGTCCCTTACGCGTTCATCGCCGAAAACAGCATCGTCACCTTGTTCGACAAGGCCGTGCATCAACGCGTCGACGATAGCGGTTCCGACCGCATTGAAGACAACGAAGCGACCATTCGCCGGCTACTCAACACGGGCACCGTCGATCCGCGCTGGGTGCGCATCCGCCGGCCCGTCATCATCACCGGCGGCGAATTGAACCTGGAAATGCTCGATCTACGATACAATGCGGTTGCGAACTTTTACCAAGCTCCGCTGCACATCAAAGCCAACGGCGGCGTCTTCCTCATCGACGACTTCGGCCGGCAGCTGTGCTCGCCCAAGGAACTCCTCAATCGCTGGATTCTGCCCCTCGAAGATCGGCACGACTTTCTCACCGTGGCTTCGGGCAAGAAATTCGAAGTGCCGTTCGAGCAACTCATCATCTTTTCGACGAACCTGGATCCGAAAGACCTGGTCGACGACGCGTTCTTGCGGCGCATTCGGCACAAGGTGGGCATCGAGGCGCCGCCGCGGGAGATTTACGAGAAGATCTTTAACTCGTATGCGAAACGCCTGGGGATGAACCCTTGCCCAGAAGCCGTGGATTATCTGTTCGAGCGTTATTACGAGAAAGGCCGTTGCACGCGGGCCTCGGATTGTCGAGATTTACTGGAGATCGTGCAGTCGATTTGCCGATTTAGACGACAGCCGGTTCATCTAACTCGCGAGCTGATGATCGAATCGTCGCGCAGCTTCATCAGCGAGTTTTGACCGAGCGTTAACGACGCCGCAACAGAGACGGGGGTTTCTCGAGCGGCGTTCTCAAAATTGCGGGGGGAAGCGATCATGGACGGTCGCCGATACTCATATTTGGCCGTGGCGTTGGCGCTGGGCCTGTCGGGTTGCATTCCCAACCAAAACAAAGACACGTCGTTGCTGGCGAAGCCCGCGCCGCCTGCGCCGACTCCGCCTCCTTCCCAGAGCGCCCCGGAGTCTGCCGAGCGCACATCGTTCAATCCATTCTCGGCCGCTCTCAAACGCGAACCGAACGTGGAATTGTCGATGGCCCTCTTGAGCGAGCAGAGCGCGGAGAAGTTCAAAGATTCTCCCGAGCAGAGCTTCCGGCAACTCGATGAAGCTCGCAAAATGTACCAGGAAATTTTGGCTTACGATGCGAAGAACCTGAAGGCGTTTCGCGGCCTGACGCGTGTCTATATCGCACAGCGCGATTTCGCCCGCGCCAACGCCACCATGCAAAAGGCCAGCGAGATCTACCCCAAGAACGGCCAAATCTACGCCGACTGGGCCATCGTCTTCAGCAAGCAAAACGACTTCAACGGCTCGATCCAAAAACTGCGTAAAGCCCACGAGATCGATCCGGAAAATCAAGAGTTCATGAAGGCTCTCGGTGTCAGCCTGGTGTGCGCGGGGCAGGTCGATCAAGGCATCGACATGTTCGCCCGGGCCCGAGGTCGGGCGGCGGCCCAGTATTTCGTCGCCTGCCTCTACTATCGCACCAATCAACCCGACGCGGCCCGGCGACATCTGCAACTGGCGCTGGAAACGAATCCGAACTTTGCGGACGCTCGTTCGCTGTTGGTCGAACTCGACCGCGGCCGGGCCGCTCCCGGCGCTCCGCCCGCGAACCCGAACGTCAACCTGCAATTCGTTTCGGAAGAAGAGAGCCGTTAGCGGCTCTCCGCAGGAGAGCGCTGCCGTCTGGCCAAAAGCGATTCCGTAAACACGCTCTGCGGACCCACGAGCCGCCAACAAATCGGGCTGGAATCGTTCGCCAGCTTTTGGCATCATCCCCCCATGGAGTCGACATTGCCAGGGACGGCGCTCGCATCTCCCCCGTCGGCTTCGCGCCGTCGAGGTTGGGTCTGGCTTGCGCGCATCGCGATTGCCGTGCCGCTTCTCGTCGTGTTGGCGGAAGTCGCTCATGTGCTTTTTCTCGGCAATTTTCACGTTGTCATCCCCGGCGAAGTTTTTCGGGCCGCGCAACCTTCCGGTCGCGACGTCGAACGCATGGTGCGCCAATACGACCTGCGCACCGTCATCAATCTGCGCGGCCGCGGCGACGGCATGGCGTGGTATGAAGACGAAGCGCGGGCTTGCCAAAAGCTCGGCGTTTCGCACGAAAATCTCACCTTTTCCGCCTCGCGTCTGCCATCGCGGACCGAGTTGAACCGGCTCATCGAACTTCTCGACCGGGCCGAACGACCCCTCGTTTTGCATTGCCGGCAAGGCGCCGATCGCACGGGTCTGGCCGTGGCTGTGCTGCAACTTTTGCAACCCGGCTCGGCATACCGCGATGCGCGGGCCGCCATGGGTTTGCGCTGGGGACACTGGCGTTGGGGGCCGGCAGGGGAGCTGGGGGAATTCTTCGAGCTCTACCAAGGCTGGCTTGCGAACGCCCAAATCGAACACAGCGCCGAGGCTTTCCGCCGTTGGGCGACAACGGGATACGACGGCGGCTATCGCCATTATGAAG
>JBAXFO010000537.1:0-4047 GCA_037139885.1 Planctomycetota bacterium | reverse complement strand
GCGAGGAGGATTGTGGCCAACAAGACGTTCAAGAAACGCCCCATGCGTGCTCCCGAATCATTTCAGGGTGACTTTCAGAACATTCCGATGACTACTCTTCCACGACGATCGTGTGCGGCCGCGACGTTCGTTGCTCCGCATCCTGCACGATGGCATAAAGCGAGTGCACCCCTGGCGACAGCGTCACCTCGAACGTCCACGGGCCGGCGGTCCGCTCCGCCAGACGCTGATCGGCGTCCCAGATTTCGACTTTTTTTGGGGGCGCCTTCGCATTGACTTCGACCTTGACCGCGACCGGCTTCTTCGTCGAATGCAATTGAAACGGCTGCTTGTCGCCCAGCCCCGGCGGCTGTGTGATCTCGACGTCCTTGCTTCCCGAAACGAACGCCTGCCAGACCGCCGCCGCGCGCCGCGAGGGCAGCCAGCACGCCTGATCGCGTGCTCCGGTGAAATCCTTGTACGGCTGAATGGTCGCCCGTTTTCCCTCTTTGCTCCACGTCGAGGGATCGCCGATCCAGCCGGCCTCGAGCGGAACATCGAGCAAGGCCGCCGGCTTTTCGACGCCCGGTTCCTTCGGCAATCTCTTGCCGATCACCTCGTCCAAGAAGACGAACGACAGATTGTTGGCCAGGGCGAACTCGTGCTTTCGGCCCCACTGCACGGCGATGGCCCAGCGAGCGTCTTGCTTCCGTTCGGCAGGGAGTTTCGCGAGCAGCTTCTCCATTTGCGAGCCGTCTTTCTCGCCGAAAATCGTCATGACGGGAATTTTTCGCGTCGCCTCGGACGCGGGCCCCACTTCCAAACAGACCGGAACACTGGCGATGGTTCGTTCGGGCATCAACTCCGCGAGAGTCATGCTCATCCCGCCGCCGCGCGACATGCCGGTGAAGCAAATCGGCATGTGTTCGATCTCGGGGCGCCCGCTCTTCTTCGCCAGGTCCGCCAGGGCGGTTTTGAGGAGCGTGAACTCTTCCTTTCTCACGGCGTCGAAATCCATCTGCACGTAGGCGAACTTCCAGTGCCGGCACATGGCCGCCCAGTGCTTGCTCACTCCATCCCCCTTCGAGAAGGGATTGCACATCGCCCCGCGGACCGACTTGACGCCCTCCGGAATCCAGACGCTGAAGACCACCTTGTCGCGCGACCCGCCGAGGACCGGATCCCGCGGCCGCGGCGTCTTGAGCGCGTATTCGGCCTGAACAACCAGATCCTCTCCAAGGACCGGCGACGCAATGGCCAAAAGGCCGAACACAACTGTCAATCGAGAAATCATTGTCGCCTCCGTCGTCCGGAAAAACCGCGTGTTCCAAGGTGTTTGTCCGCTCATGAAACTATTGGCACACGGAGCATAAACTTAGCAGGCATCCTTTTTTCCGTGCTAAGTTCCGGCTCGCTCGAATCAATCCATTCAAGGGCTCGCTCCGCCCTCCACGCTTGACAGGACCCGGAGTTGTGTCAGAATACGTTTCCCACCCGTGGGCTTCCGCCCGACTTTTTCCTTCCTCGTTGGCGGCATCAATCCATGAACAGATTGCGCCATGTCTTCTTGAAATCCTCCGTGGGGCTCTGGCTCGTCGTCGCCTTTGTGTGCCCCACAATAACGTCCGGCGCGGAGCCGATGCCGGCGGACGCCGCGAGAGTCGAGTTTTTTGAGAAAAAGGTTCGGCCGATCCTGGCACAGCATTGCTATGCCTGCCATTCCCACGTCGGGGGCAAGATCCGTGGCGGGCTGTCGCTCGATTCGCGCAGCGGTTGGGAAAAGGGGGGCGATTCCGGTCCCGCGGTTTTGCCGGGAAGCCCCGACAAGAGCCTGTTAATTCAAGCGGTTCGGCACGCGCAGCCGGACCTGAAGATGCCCCCGAAGGACAAGCTAAACGATGCCGAAATTGCCATCCTGGTCGATTGGGTTCGCCAGGGAGCGCCCGACCCGCGAGTGCTGGCCAAGGCGACGAATCCCGCGGGATGGTGGTCGCTGAAGCCGCTCGTCTCGCCGCAAATTCCTGCGAAGAGTACCGGGCATCCGATCGATGCCTTTGTGCAACGTCAACTGACAGCGAAGCACCTGACGTCTTCCCCGGAAGCGGACAGGCGCACGCTCATCCGTCGGCTCACGTTCGATTTGCATGGCTTGCCTCCGATATACGAAGATGTCAAGGCGTTTGTCGCGAGTCGGGATCCGCTGGCCTACGAAAAGTTAGTCGATCGCCTGCTCGCTTCACCGCGCTATGGGGAGCGCTGGGCCCGACACTGGCTCGATGTCGTTCGCTACGGCGATTCGCGAGGCAACGAACACGACGGCTTCCGCGAACACGCCTGGCGTTATCGAGACTACGTCATCGACGCCGTCAATCGCGACAAACCGTACGATCGGTTCATTCAGGAGCAGATCGCGGCCGATGCGATGTTTCCCGAAGATGCGTCGCTGACGGCCGCCCTGGGATTTCTGGCCGCGGGCCCAGACGTGCTCAGCGGTTCCGAAGATACCGTCCGCAATGAGTTTGTAACCACGGCCATGTCGGCGTTCACCAGCACCACCGTCCATTGTGCGCACTGCCACAATCACAAGTTCGACCCGATCTCGCAAGACGATTACTATGCCGTGCAATCGATTTTCGCGGGCGTGCAGCGCCGCGATGTGCCGGTCGATCTCGATCCGGCCATTCGTGCGACTCGGACCAAGTGGATGGCCCTCAAGGCGGCGGCAACCGGTAAGGGGGACAAAAACGGCCTCTTGACCTCGGAAACCAAAGCCATCGTCGCGAACTGGGAAAAATACCTTGCCGAGAAAAGCCCTCAATGGCGGCCGCTTCCGGTGAAGTCTGCGATCGCTGCTTCGGGAATCGTGTTGGAGCAAGACCAGGACGGTTCGATTCTCGCGGCAAAAGCCCCCGCGACGGAGACGGACACGTACACGCTCACGATTCCCGGACCGATCAACGATGCTCGCATGGTGCGCCTGGAGATTCTGCCAACCGCGAAGCTTCAGCAGGCATTTTCGTTGAGCGAGTTCGAAATCCTCCAGTTCGCATCGGCGAACGACAAGGCCAGGAAGGTCGGCTTCAAAAGCGCTCAATCCGACGCCGCGTCGAAGGACCAGCCCATCGCTCGCGTTTTTGACGGCAAGGACGACACGGGCTGGGATGGAGGATCGCGTTCGGGAAAGTCGGCAGTCGCGATCTTCGAGTTGAACGGCAGCGTCAAGATCCCTGACGGCGGGCGGCTGGAAATCGTGCTGAAGCAACTTCAGGCGAAGAAACAAATCGGCCGCTTCCGACTGGCCGTGACCGATCAGGCGATTTCACCCTATGCCCTGGTGCCGGCCGTGGCGGGAGACGCCTTGATCGTTCCCGCGGCCCAGCGGAGCGAGAACGACTGGCTGGCGTTGGCCGCACATGCGTTGCCGATCATGAGCGACGAAGGGATCAAGAGTTTACCGACGCCAACGAGTTTCCATGTCGTGGCCGGCGTGCTGCCGCACGAAGGAAAACCTTCGTCGGCCAAACAAGTGACGTTCCTGAAACGCGGCGGCAAAGGCAAAACGACGATCGTGGCCACACCAGGCGCCCTGTCATGCGTCTCGGATCTGAACGCTCGCATGGACCCCGCGGAAGCCAAGGAGGAGTCGGCACGTCGAGCTTATCTCGCTCGCTGGCTCAGCGACCGAAACAACCCGCTCACCTGGCGCAGCATCGTCAACCGGATGTGGCACCACCATTTCGGCCGCGGCATCGTCGATACTCCGAGCGACTTCGGTCAGATGGGTGGCCTGCCCTCGCATCCCGAACTGCTCGACTGGCTCGCGTGCGAATTTCGCGACAATGGCATGTCGTTCAAAAAGCTCCACCGCCTGATCGTGACCAGCGCCACGTACCGCCAGGCTGTCGCAACCAACGGCGGCGCTGAGAAGATCGACCTCGACAACCGACTCCTGTGGCGGATGAACCGCAACCGGTTGGACGCGGAGTCGTTCCGCGACACGGTGCTAGCGGTCTCCGGCCGGCTCGATCTGGCGACGGGAGGGCCCGGCGTGCTGCAATTCGAAGTCAA
>JBAXFO010000536.1:0-4050 GCA_037139885.1 Planctomycetota bacterium | reverse complement strand
GGTTGTCTTAAAGCCATATGGCCCAGGCCGATGTGATACTCTCCCTGAATGATGCTCGGCCAGGTCGCTTTACAATGTTCCTCGAGTTTGCCGATCTCCTCGCGCTCGCCCGCCTCTTTGCCGAGAGTCCAAATTCCATAACTGACGCCGCCGACGACGAGAGCGAGCGCGGTCGCCTTGACGCCACGCTCGATCCAGCCCGCCAGACCGATCGAAGGTTTGGTAGGTTTGGCGATGACGCCGGCTTCGAGCAGGGCCTTTTGGCTGACGGTCGCCTTCTTCTCGGTTCCCCAGGCGTTGTCGATTTTTGCGGGTTGATTGACGGCTGCGGCGGACGGACCATGCTTTTCGACCGTTCGCCAATCTTTCGGCCTGTCGACCTTCGGCACGGGCACCTTGATGATCTGCCGGCATTCGGTGCACTGGGCGCGTTTGCCGGCCATTTCCGCGGGGAACTCGACGGCGGCTTCGCAGAAATCGCACGTAAACTTGATGGGCGCATCCGCAGGGGGCGCATGTCCGTTGCCGTTGCCGTGAGCCCCGTTGCCGTTCGTCGGCGGCGAATCGCCATGCAGGGCCGCGGCGGCTTCAGCTTCGCGATCGGCGAGAGTGGGCGCGGGTTTGGGAGCAGGCCGGGCGGATTGCAAGGGTTTGGCCGGCTTCGCGACGGGAAGCGGGGCGGCGGCTTTCGGCGCGGGGGCGCCCTCGCCGGGCACTGCGATGGGCGTCTGACATTTGGGACACCGCACCCGTTTGCCCGCGAGATGATCTTTAACGGCAAGGGCCGTCTTGCAACCGGGACACTGCACGCGAATCGGCATGAACGTCGCTTCCGCCTCGATCTTGACGACAGGACCCAAAGACAAGGACGACCGCCTTCAAACGGCGGTCGCTGCTCGAATTGTATCCGAAGGCCCTGTCTGTGATGAACGGAATTCAGGCCCGATTTTCTCGAAGGTGCGCCCAGGCCGCGCGGGATGGTTGCTTTCGCACCATCAACGTGGTAAATCGACTTCATGAGCCATCAACTCGTCCTCCTCAGTCCGTACGCGTATCCAGGGTCGTACCCCCTCACCTTGGCCGACGACGATATGGCGTCGTGGCTCAACGGCTACACCGCCCTGTGGCATCCCGCCCTCGCCTGGCAGGCCAGCGAACCGCCACGCATCGAGACGCCTTACGACCACGAACATCCCAAGCCGGCGACCATCTACGCCCTGCCCGAATCGCCGCCGACTTATCTGCCCGAAGATTGGAACGAACGCGTTCGCCAAGCCGGCTCGATCGCCTTCAAAGCCACGCCCGACCGCGAAACGACTCTCGCCAACTTAACCGCGGCTCTCGAACCGAGCGACGCCCCGGCTCTGGGTTGGAAGGAAGCGCTGATCGCTCCGCCCGACATGCTCAACATGTTCTTCGGCATCGGCCTGGCATATCTCCTCCAAGCCACCCTCGCCGAAGCCATGGAGCACGAAAATCTGCTCGAAAAGGGTGCGTTCTGGGGCATGGTGCAGAAGTCGATCGAGTCGATGGGTAGCACAGAGCCCGGGGAACCGTCCACGCCCGAGGACCCCAAGCCGGAAACTGTCGCCAACGATTTCGAACCGACGAGCCCGGCCCCGCCCGACGCGAAAGCGACCGAAACCCCCGCCGAAGACGATTGGCTGCGCCACCTGCGCGAGGCCGCGCTCAAGTTGCTCGCCGCGCGGGAAGTTCTCTATCCCGTGGCCATCCACTGGCTCGATCTGAATTTCCTCAACGAAACAACGTTCGCTCAGCCCCCTTCGACCATGCAACTGGGAGCGCCGCTCAATTTCATCGCCTCGGCGGAGACGCTCGAATCGCTCGCCCGGCAGGAACCTGAGAAATTCGCCCTCCTCAAAACGCTCGTGCAAAACGACATCGCCGAGATCTGCGGCGGCAGCTACCGCGAACGCGACGAAGCTCTGTTGCCCTACGATTCGCAGCTCTGGAATTTACGCACCGGCCTTGAAGCCTCGCAACGAATTCTCGGCAAAGACATTCGCGTCTACGCCCGGCGGACATTTGGGTTTCATCCGCGAACCATGCAACTGCTGGCCTCCAACGGCGTCACTCGGTTGCTCTTCTTGACGTTCGACGACGCCTCGGGAATTCCCACGACGTATCACTCCCCCGTCGTCGCCTTCTCCGGCCCGGACGGCAAACAGATCGACGCCTTCGCCCGCGTTCCCAAGTCGGCCGACAAAGTCGAAACGTACTTCAACCTCGGCAACGCCCTCTTCAAGACGACGCGCGAAGACCATCATGCCACGCTCTGTTTCCTCCACACGAGCCCCCACGAACTCCCCTGGCATCGCGATCTCGTCGCCCTCTCCAGGCTGGCTCCCGTGCTGGGGACATGGACGACGTTTTCCGAATATTTCGGCCACGCTTCCGCCGGCGAATATCCCATCGCGCCCGTCGCCGACGACTTTCACTTCGACGACCTCACCCGCCGCACGCATGCGAAACGTCCTGATCCCGTGAGCGGTTATGCCCAGCATTTGAAGATTCGCCGCCGCATCGATGCCTGCTGGACCTATGCCGGACTCAACCGCGCCCTGTGCGGAGCCGAAGATACGCTGGATGTCAGCGATTTGGCCAGCGTCGAGCGCGTTTTCGAAACGCAAGACGCTCTGGGCGTCGAACCCGGCGGCCTGGCGGAACTCGAACAACACATCACCGCCGCCCTCACCGAACGCCTGCAAAACAAGGCCGCCGCCAATCGGCCCGGCGTCATGCTTCTGAACCCGTGCGCCTTCGCCCGCCGCTATGCTCTCGAGATCGCCGACGCCACGGCCCCGCTGCCGATCGAAGGGCCGGTGAAGGCGTGTCAACTGGATGCCGGCGTCAACCGCGTCGTCGTCGAAGTGCCCGCTCTCGGCTTCACCTGGTTGCCCCGCTCGGGACCGGCCGGAACCCCGGCCATGCCCACACGCATGCGTCTGGGCGACGCGAAAACGCTCACCATCCGCAACGAGTTTTTCGAGGCCGATGTCGATAGCCAAACCGGCGGCCTCAAGGCGATCCGCGATCACAAGACGCGCACCAATCGCCTGGGCCAACGCCTCGTGTTTAATCCCGGCAGCCGGCCCGTCTGCACGAACGTCGAAGTCACCGCCGTCGGCCCGGCCCTCGGCGAAATCGTTTCCGAAGGCGTCCTCCTGGGCGAACAAGATCAAGAACTGGCCAAGTTCAAACAACGCTTCCGCGCCTGGCTCGGCCGGCCCCTTCTCGAAATGCGCATCGAACTGACGCCCCTCCAACCCGCCGCCGGCGACCCCTGGCACGCCTACTTCGGCGCCCGCTTCGCCTGGCGCGACGAACGCACCCACCTTTTCCGCGGCCAGGGCGGCTGCAGCCATCTTTCGATCCATCCCCGTCCGCAAACGCCCGAGTTCCTCGACCTCCGCTACGGCCCGATGGCCACCGCCATCTTCCCCAACGGCCTCCCGTTTCACCGCAAACACGATGGCCGCATGCTCGACGTGATCCTCATTCCCGAAGGCGAAACGACGACCACCTTCGACCTCGGCATCGCCCTCGATCGCGATCAACCGATGCTGACCGCCTGGGGCCTCGCGTCGCCGCTTGCCGTGGTGCCGACGACGAAAGGCGCCCCCCACGTTGGAGCCTCGAGCTGGCTCTTCCATCTCGATCTGCCAAGTTTGTTGCTGACCAAGCTCATGCCCGGCTCCGTGCCCGGCAGCGATTCGCTCACCGCTCAATTTCTCGAATGCTCCGGCTTCCCCGCCCACGCCGAACTCCGCTGCCTGCGCAATCCCAAACGCGCCACGCTCCTCAACGGCCACGGCGACCTCATCATGGACTGCCCCATCTTCGAAGACGCCGTCACCATCGACGTCTCGCCGCACGATTGGGTGCAGGTCGAGTTGAACATGTGACGCACCGGCGAAATCCCCTACGCCACCAAGAGGTTCGGCCGGATCCAGACCAGAATCCCCCTTGGCGGACGTGTGTCACCCAAGCCGACCCCTTGGGGGTCGACGAAACGTTGAACCATTCCCC
>JBAXFO010000535.1:0-4055 GCA_037139885.1 Planctomycetota bacterium | reverse complement strand
GGCGTGCAATGTTTGCGGCAGGAGAATTGGCCCGCCGCAATCGCCGCGTTCGACAAGGCGCTGGCGAGCGAGCCCGATCATTTCCTCGCGCGCTTCGGCCAGGCGATGGCTTTTCTGCGGTCGGGTCAGCTTTCCCAAGCTAAGATTGGGGTAACAGCGTGTATCGGCCAAAAGCCGAAATTTGCCTGGAATCACGTTCTCCGCAGCGAGATCTATCTGCAAATGGCGGATCTTGTGGCTGCGGCTCAAGATTTGCAATTCGCGCTTGAGTTAAAAATCGGCAGCGCCCTGCGCCCCCAATTCGACGCGGCGCTCACAGCCTTGCACGGCGCCATCCAAGGTTTGCCGGCCGATGAACGCCATCGATTTTGGGACGCAACGATCGCCACCAACCTCGGCATGCACGCGCTGCGAACGATCCCGCTTTTCGAGCGCTTGCAAAAGGACTAGGCCCCATGACGCAGCGGACATTCGTTATGCAGGATCGAGGCCGAAGCGCGATTTCCGGAGCTGGCATGAGGAAAGCCTTCACGTTGATCGAAATGTTGGTGGTGCTCGCCATCCTTGGCGTTTTGTTGGGACTGCTGATCCCGGCGGTGCAGCGCGTGCGTGCGGCCGCGGCCAACACGCAATGTCAAAACAACATGAAAAATCTCGGCCTCGCCGCCCAGACCTTCCACGACAATTACAAATTCTTTCCCCGCAACACGGTTCGCCCACGCGGCGTCACGCCCATTAACGGCGAACCCCCGGGCAATCTCAATGAATGGAGCAGCGGCAGCTACGAATCGTGGCTCCGCCAATTGGCTCCTTTCTTCGAACAACCTGGCCGCAAAACCCAGGACGCGATTCCGCTTCTCGGCTGCCCGGCCGATCCGCGCGGCCCGACCTATTCGATCCCCACTTACGGCTTCACCTGGTACGCCGGCGTCTATTCTCATCAGCATTCGTACAACGACGGCATCATCGTCGACGATTCGCAACTGCATAAGAAGCTCGTCATCACTGTCCGCAGCATCATCGATGGCGCTAGCAACACGATTCTGATCGCCGAACGTCCCCCGTCGGCCGATGGTTTGCTGGGTTGGTGGGACTCCCCGTGGGACGGCGACGCTCTCGCTCCCGTGCGCGGCAATCGCAGCATCGTCAGTTCCAGTTCGTTCGGCAATTGCCCGAACGTCGCCACGTATCGTCAGGGCAATTATCGCGACAACTGTTACTTCAACGCTGTCTGGTCGAATCATGCGACGGGGGGCAATGTCGCTTTTGGCGACGGCAGCGTGCGGGTTCTGACTTACGAAGCCGGAAACCGCACACTCGGCGCGACCAGCGTCATGGAAGCGCTGGCGACGCGGAGCGGCGATGAAGTGATTTCGTCTTCCGAATGACGACAAACATTTCGGTCGCGAGTCTTTTCAATTCCCATCGGGCGCGCCGTATAGAATAATAAACGCCAGGTTTCCCTCCTCCACCATCACGTTCCGGAAACGTCGCATGCTCCTTCGCTCCGCGAATTTTTGGTCGGCGATCGCCGTTGTGGCTTTCGCCGCGTCGCCGGTTCGAGCCGACGACGTCAAGAAGATCGACTTCGCTCACGACATCGCCCCTTTGCTGAAAGCCCGCTGCGCCGAATGCCACACCAACGGCAAGTACAAAGGGGGACTATCGCTCGATACGCGTGCCGACGCGATCAAATCGGGGATCGCTCCGGGAAAGTCGGCTAGCAGCGAAATTCTGAAACGGGTGACAAGCAACGACCCCGATCTCCGCATGCCCCCCAAAGGCGATCGTTTGACGGCGAAAGAGATCGAGCGCCTGCGCCAGTGGATTGACCAGGGGTTGCCGTGGGAGGCGGGCTTCACGTTCAAGGCGACGGGTTATGTCGCCCCGCTCAAGCCGCGTCGGCCGGAGTTGCCGCCGTCGCGCCCCGGATTCGAGCATCCGCTCGATCGGTTGCTCGATGCGTATGCGACGCGTCAAAAAGTCGAACTGACCGCACCAGCCGACGACGTCGCGTTCTTGCGGCGCGCCTACCTCGACATCATCGGTCTTCTTCCCACTCCCGCGGAAACCTCCGCGTTTCTCGCCGATCCCGCGGCCGACAAGCGCAAGCTGCTCATTCGCCGGCTTCTCGACGACCGCCGCGGCTATGCCGAGCACTGGCTGACTTTTTGGAACGACATGCTCCGCAACGACTACGCCGGGCCGGGTTACATCGATGGCGGCCGCAAACAGATCTCCGCATGGCTCTATAAAGCACTGCTGGAGAACAAACCGTACGATCAATTCACCCGTGAACTCATCAATCCCACTCCGGAATCGGAAGGCTTCATCAAGGGCATCCGCTGGCGGGGGAACGTCAACGCCAGTCAGGTGCAAGAGCTACAGTTCTCGCAGAACGTCTCACAGGTCTTCTTCGGCATCAATATGAAGTGCGCTTCGTGTCACGACAGCTTCATCGATTCCTGGAAGCTGACGGACGCGTATTCCCTGGCCGCCGTCATGTCGGATCGGCCGCTCGAAATCCATCGCTGCGATAAGAAAACCGGCACGTTCGCGACGGCGCGTTTCGTTTGGCCGGAACTGGGCGACATTGATCCCAAAGCTCCCCGGGCGAAACGCCTCGAACAACTCGCGCAATTGGTGACGCATGCCGACAACGGCCGTTTTACGCGCACCATCGCCAACCGCTTCTGGCAGCGGCTTCTGGGTCGGGGCATCGTGCATCCCGTCGACATCATGGGGAATCGTCCGTGGTCGGACGATGTACTGGATTATTTGGCCGTCTATCTTCAAGACAATAACTACGACCTCCAGAAATTGCTCGAACACATCATGACCTCGCGGGCCTATCAGTCGCGGCCGGTGCGTTTGGAGAAAGAGCCGGCGGGCGACGATTATGTCTTTCGCGGGCCCGAGGTGCGGCGGCTTTCCGCGGAGCAGTTTCTCGATGCGGTTTGGATGATGACCAAAACCGCTCCCGGCGCGGGAGCGGCTCCGGTCGCGGCGCCGCCTTATCCGGAAACGACTCCGCCCGAGCGCCGCTTCGTGCGGGCCGCGCTGGTGAACGCCGACGGGTTGATGCGTTCGCTCGGTCGGCCGCCGCGCGAGCAGGTGGTGACGACGCGTCCCGATCAACTGACGACGCTCCAGGCCATGGATCTTTCCAACGGTCCCGTTCTCGCCGCCACGCTGGCGCGCGGAGCCGACGCCGTCTTGAAGGCGAACTCGAAACGCTCGCCCGAGGAGTTGATCGACGATGTCTATCGGAGGGCGCTGTGCCGGCCCCCCGCGCCCGAGGAAGCCGCGGCCGCACGCGAATTGATGGGCGCCCAGGCGAGCGTCGAAGGCGTGGCCGATTTGCTTTGGGCGGTTTATATGTTGCCGGAATTTCAATTGATTCGCTGATCCGGAGATCGATCGATGTCGAACATGACGCGTCGCGACTTTTTGCAAGGCATGACCGCAGCCGGAGCCGCAACCGTGGCCCTGGGCGAACCGCGCAGCGCGCGCGGCGATGAACCGGTCCGTCATCCCCGCCCCACGGCCGACACCTGTATCCTCCTCTGGATGGGCGGCGGCATGGCGGCTCCCGAAACGTTCGACCCGAAGCGCTACACCCCCTTCGAAGTCGGCACGCGCTCCGATAGCATCCTGTGCACCTTTCCCTCGATCGACACAGCCGTCGATTCGATCAAGATTTCGCAGGGGCTTGAACACATCGCCCAGGTGATGGATCGGGCGACCCTCATCCGCTCGCATGTCGTCGCCGATCTGGGGCATATTCTGCATTCGCGGCATCAATATCACTGGCACACCGGTTACGTGCCGCCGCAAACGGTGGCTTGCCCGCACATCGGATCGTGGATCGCCCGCGTGCGCGGTCCGAACAATCCCGCGATCCCGCCGTTCATCAACATCGGCCAACGGCTTGAAGGCGTCGGCGAATCGGAAGAGCTCAAGGCGTTCACGACCGGGGGCTTTTTCGGCAGCGAATATGGCCCGTTCAATCTGCCATTCCCGACCGACGCGGCCACGGCTGTGCAGCCGCCGCG
>JBAXFO010000534.1:0-4056 GCA_037139885.1 Planctomycetota bacterium | reverse complement strand
CTCCGAAATCGTGATGATGTGGCTCGTCTGTTTGAGCGCGATGGGCATCTGCCGTTCGAACTTGGCCACGCGTTCGGCCGGGTGGTGTTCCGGCATCACGGCCAGGGAAAGATCGTAGAGCGTAAAGATGGTGGGCAGATCGGTCGCCAACAGAGGAAGGTTGGGTTCGTGATAAAGATCGAAACGCCCCGGCTTCAGCTGGCGACTCAAGTTCCAGAAGAGAGCGTCCTGGGCGGATTGATGGCCGCGGCGCACCAGGCCTTTGAGCATGCCCGCACGCGCCGCCGTTTTGGCCCCGGCCGCGCCGCCCGCTCCCTTGCGTTTCGGCGTCAACCATTGGTAAGCCGAGCGATAAACGTCCGCCATCCAACCGCCCGGCAACGCCGCGATGTCGACGTCCTCGTCGAGTTGATTCAAGGCGTCGAGCAATTCGGCGGTGTAATGGCCGACGCCGGTTTTGGGGCGTAATGCCGGAGTTTGATGAAACGCGACGCGGAGAGTCATGCCGTGCCTTCCCTGGTAAACGGGCTCGCGCCTGGACGATGGGAAGGATAACCAACTGTCTCATTGGCGGGAAGGTCGATTTTCGTGGGCGAACCGATGGGCCGATTATGTCGTTTGCGCCGATTGACCCGGCCACGCGGACGATGCCGCCGACAAACTCCGCCCAGACTGCTCAAAGGCCAAAAAACCATTGCGAGATTTCGTGTCATGCGCGACAATAACCGAACGGCATTGTCGTTTCGCGCCCCATAAGCGCACGTCAGCGCACGTCGGCGCATCGTTCAGCAAAGTCGATCGTTCCTTGGATTGGCGTCATCCGGAGTGGGTTCTCATGGCCAAGAAATCGGGCAAGCAGGGTCCTGACGTTCCGCAGCCCCCCAAAGAATTGCCGCACGATCCTCCCATGGATGACATCGCCGATGTCGTCGAGTTCGTCGACGACGATTCGGCGAGTGGGGCCGCGTCGCCTCACGATCCGGTTTTCACGTTTGCCGATGAACCGGATTTCAATCCGCCGGCGGCCCAGGCGAGCGATTCGGTGCCGCATGTGCCGCATGCCACGCCCGCGGCGAAAGCGGCGAAGGGTCGTCCGCAGCCCAAGGAGACCGATTCCGTTCTCGAAGACGATCTCGTGAATTTGGGGCCGTCGCCGGGTCTCGATTCGGCCCAGGTCTCGGGAATTTTCTCGTCGGTCATTCGCCAGGAATCGGAATCGGCCGTGTTGTCGAATTCCGAAATCATTCGGGCCGCGCCGCTGTCCGACGCCGTGGCCATCGATCCCCTTTCCGGCATCGTGTCGATGAAGACCGATTCCGATGTGCGCGCCGTCGATTCGGGAATCCTCGTCGAAGAGATGACGATCGACGACGTCGATGTCGTCGAAGACGCTGTGCTCGAAAGCGAGATCACCGGCGTCAGCACCAGCGAGATCGCCCTGCCGGAATCGGCCGTGCGCGAGGAGCAATCGTCGCACGAAGACGCGATCGGCCAGGAAGACATCTCGGGCATCAACGATTCGAGCGTGTCGCTGAAATCGTTTCGGGGTTCGCGGAAGTCTCCCGAAAAGGAAGCCGTGCTCGATCTCGACGACGCCTTGGCCGGGCTCGATTCGCCCCAGCCGAAAGTCGTCTCCCACGCCGACGCCACGGCTGCGTTTGAAACGGGTTCGTCCGACGATATCGATTTCGATGAGATTATCGTCGAGGCGGACGATATGGAAGGCTCGGCCGTAAACCTCGGCCAGAAGCCGCCGCGCAGCGCTTCGAATTCGGGGATCGACGCCGTGGCGGAAGCTCTCGAATCGGGCGTCCGCCTCGATGAAGCCCCTGCGGGAAAATTTCGTATCGCGTCGCCCCCGAGCGTGGAGTTCGACGAACTGATCGTCGAGGATGATCTCGCGGCCGTCGATCTGGGCGCGGAAGATTCGCCCAAGCCCAAGAAGGCGAGCGCTAAGCTGCCGAAGTCGAAGGTCGAGGACGTTTCCGATCTGATGGACGATGGGATTGTCGTTGTCGATGTCGATGAAGCGACCGATGCGGATCAGCCGGCCACGGTCGTGGCGGATGACGATGTCAACATCGACGAACTGCTCGACAGCGCCCTGACCGACGTGGCCCCGGCGCTGGAGGAAGAGGAGATCGTCGATGTCGTGGATCAGACGCCGGATTATGTTCCGGAGCCGGAGCCGACAGTAACGATGCCCCGCCGCGGCAAACGGGCGGCGGTTTCGACGGCGCTCGATGTCGCGCCAGCACCATATTCCGAACCGCAGAAGCGGGGCGGTTGGGGCGGGCTCATCAGCGGTGTCGTGCTCGGCGGCCTACTCACCGCCGTCGCCGGCGCGGGGGTGTGGTTCGGCGACCTTCTGCCGAAAGACAAGACGGTCGTCGTTGAGAACAAAGTCGTACCGCCATCTCCCTTGCAGGCCGCACGCGACGCCATCGAGCAGGGCAAATATGAGGACGCTCTCGCGCAGTTGAAGGATGCGGATGCCGACAAATCGGCCCTGGCTTTGCGCGGCGAGGCCCGCTGGCTGGCGTATCTGCAGAAGCAAACGACCGAACAGGCGGCTCTCAACGCGAAGGACGATGAAGTCGTGGCCGCGATCGAAGATTTGAAGAAATCGGAAAACCAGGTGAAGCTTCAGCAAGTTCAAGGCTCTCTGCAAAGCGCTCTTTTGATGAAGATCGAAGTCGAGCAGGCTCGCAAGACCGAGAAATCGCTCACCGAGGATCTGGTGAAGGCCAACAGCGTCGTCGCCGTCGTTGAGAAATCGCTGCGTGAAGCGAAGGTTCTGGGTGAAGACGATAAGCTCGATATTGACACCGTCCAGAAAGCGACGGCCGAACTCGGCGAAGCGAAGGTGTCGCTGGCGATGCTCAACAAAGTTCTCGACGAGGCCAAGATCGAAGGGGGCGCCAAGGGGATCGAAAAGCTGCTCGTCGCCAAGAAAGATTTCGAAGACAAGTTCGGCGAAGTGAACAAAGCGCTCGCCGACGAGAAAGTGAAAGATTCGGGCGCGAAGGGCCTCGCGGAAGTGTTCGTCCGTCGCGATAAGCTCGCCAAAGATCGCGACCAACTCGACATGGCCGTGAAGGCCGCTCTCCAGGAATTGTCGGACGCCAAGCTCGTTCCCGCGGGCACGGAAGGACCGGTCGGGCTCGTCGCGGGCGCCAAGGCGGCTCGCACACGAACGGAATCGCCGATCGCCGCCCCGCTGGGTGTGCTGGCCGATTCGTTGGGCGGCATCACGTTGGGAGTCAGCGATCTTGTGAAGAGCTCGTTCGACACGGCCGCAGCCGTCGCGGAAATCAACCTCTACCGGGCGCGCGAAGCCCTCGCCGCGACGCCCGAACAACAACTCGACCGTCTCGCCGCGGCGCTCGCCAATCGCGACGAGAAAAACGCCCTCCTCATCGCCGACGCGAATCGCCTGGCCGAATGGATCGCCACGCAAGACGCCAAAGCATCCGACGCCGCCAAGGCCAAGGCTCTCTTCGCTCAAGGTTTGGCGCAGCGCAACCAGCAACAGTACGCCGAAGCCCGGCAATCGTTGCAGAAGGCGTCCGAACTCGTCAAAGACGATCCTTCGCCGTGGGCCGGCCAGGTGCGGCGCTCGTTCGCCGAGTTGAGCGATCCGGCAGTCTACTACATTCCACGCATCGAGAAACTCCGCGCCGACGGCAATGCGGCGGCCGCGCTGAGCGAGTTGAACAGCGCTCTCGCCGTCATCCCGAACCATCCTCGTTTGATGTCCGAACGCGGCCTCATCAGCCTCGACGAAATGAAGGGCGGTCTCGACGATGCGACCAAGGCGGTCATTCGCGCCGACGCCGAAGCCGCGGTCAACGATCCGAAAACCGCCGCGTCTGCCAACTTCGTGCTCGGTCGCCTGGAAGAGCAGGGGGGCAATTTCGTCAAGGCGGAAGCGTTCTTCCGTCAGGCCCTGAAAACCGCCGCCCCCGACGATGAGCAAGCCGCGCTCATTCGCTTGCGACTCGGCCGTCTGCTGCTTCGCGAACGCCTGCGCCTTGTACCGGCCGTCCATCACGT
>JBAXFO010000533.1:0-4066 GCA_037139885.1 Planctomycetota bacterium | reverse complement strand
GCGATCCGACCGCCCCCTGGACGAAGATCTCGATCAGCGGAGCCGGCAAGACCGCCCCGGGAACCGACAAGTTCGCTCACGGTTTAGGAGCGGGGGACGTCAACGGCGACGGCAAGAAAGACATCCTGGTCGGCGACGTCGCCTTCCTCGCTCCCGATTGGAAGCAAGTCGTCATTCGTAAGGACAAATCCTTCGACCCGAAGGGCTACAGCGAATCGTTCGCCGTCTTCGCGGACGATGTCGATAAGGATGGCCTCATCGATCAGATCGTCGTCGGTTTCCCCGGCGCTCCCTGTTACTGGTACAAGAACCCCGGCAAAGGCGAAGGAAGCTGGAAGCCGTTCATGATCCAGGACAACGCCTGCAATGAAACCCCCATCTATACGGATCTCCTGGGCGTCAAAAAGAAGGGGCTGATTCTCGGGCATAAAGGCGAAATGTCGTTCTTCATTCCCGGCAGCGATCCGACCGCCCCCTGGACGAAGATCTCGATCAGCGGAGCCGGCAAGACCGCGCCGGGAACCGACAAGTTCGCTCACGGTTTAGGAGCCGGGGACGTCAACGGCGACGGCAAGCTCGACGTCCTTTGCAGCGCCGGCTGGTGGGAGCAGCCCGCCGCCAACGCCACGCTCGGCAACTGGAAATATCATCCGCTCGGCCTGCCCGCCTGCGCGGACATGTATGCGTTCGATGTCGACGGCGACGGCAAGAACGACATCCTCAGTTCGTCGGCCCACAACACCGGCATCTGGTGGAATCAGCAAAAAGAAGGCAAGGAACATCCCGCGTTCGCGAAGAACCTGATGTTCCCGCTCTCCCCCGATGCGGGCAAATTGCCGGCCGACTTCAAGCTCTCGAAAGACGAGGCCGAGTTCCTCGCCGCCATCAACAAGATCCGCGGCGGCGAAAAGAAAGCCCCCTGGCGGCTCAACGCCCAGTTGACCAAAGACGCCCGCAACAACATCGTGGCCGCTTCCGAAACGCCCGACGATGGCAAGTTTGTGCCCTCGCGCGTGAAGTATCCGGGCGACATCGTCGGCAACAACTACGGCAGTTTCGTCACGCCGCAAACCGCCGCCCGCGAACTGCTCGATTGGTACCCCAAGCTGAAGCACCCCGGACTCGAACTCGGCATCGGCGTTGTCGAGGCGAACAGCCGCAAGCTCTACTTGGTTCTGATCGGCGACAACGAAACGTTCGTCACCCCCGGCCAAACCCATGCCCTCAACTTCGTCGACATCGATGGCGACGGCAAGAAGGATCTGGTCACCGGCCGCCGCTGGTGGGCTCACGGCCCGGGCGGCGACGACACCCCCGGCGATCCCGCGTTCCTCTACTGGTTCAAAGCCAAGACCGACAAAAGCGGCTTCACCACCTTCGATCCGCAAATGATCGACGACGATTCCGGCATCGGCACGCAGTTCGCCGTCGAAGACGTCGATGGCGACGGACTGCTCGATATCATCGTCTCCAACAAGCGCGGCACATTTCTCTTTACGCAAGGCCGCGAAGAGATCTTCCGCCAAGTGCCGCCGCCGCCGGATGAATAAAATCGGTTCGCCGCGATGCGGAACGAAGCGCGGCGAGTGTCCCCTACGGATTCTCGCCGCGTTCACGTTCATTCCCTCCCTCGATTCACCGAAAGGGCGCCCGACGTGAAGAGTCCATTTCCTGGCATGGATCCCTATCTAGAGAAATACTGGCGCGATGTTCATGCTCGCTTCATCATCTATTCCGGCGATCAATTGAACGGCTCACTGCCGCGGGATCTGCGTTGCCGCGTTGAAGAACGCATCGTCGTCGAACCCGACGAAGAGGGACGGCGAAGCATTTACCCCGATGCGCGGATCTTCGAGCAACCCTCGCGCGGCGGCGGGGCGAACGTCGCGACGGTCGCCGTGCTCGAACAACCGATGCTCGGCGAGCCGTTGATCATTCCCTCGACTCAGGAGGAAATCACCGAAACGTACCTTGAGATCATCGATGTTTCCAGCGGCAACAAGGTCGTCACGGTCATTGAAGTTCTGAGCTTGGCGAACAAACGGCCCGGTCCCGGGCAAGATCAATATCTGAAGAAACAGGAAGAACTGCTGAAGAGCGACGTGAGTCTCGTCGAAATCGACCTCCTTCGCGGTGGGCAACGCGTCCAGGCCGCCCGCGAGACATCACTTCCGCGTAAAGCCCGCACGCCGTACCGCGTTTGCGTGCGCCGCGCACGGAAGCCGAACCAATTCGAATTTTATCCCCTTCCTTTGCGTGACCCGCTCGTCGGCATTCGCATTCCGCTACGCGAAAGCGACGCGGACGCAGCTCTGCTATTGCAAGAGCTGATCGGCCAATGCTATCGCCACGGCCGCTACGACGACATCGATTATCGCGTCCCGCCTGAACCGCCGCTTTCGGACGATGACGCGGAATGGGCGCGGACGCTGATTGCAGGGACGGAGGCACCGACGCCGGTCAAATGACATTTCGGGTTGCCGCTCACCCGTGGCGTATCGCGATACTTTTCGGCTTTCCGCGGTTCGGCCCCATAAAGCTTGGTCGCTCACGGACGGCGTTTCATTTTCGGCGGTGACGGAACGTCGCATTTCAGAAGCCTTCACAGCCGAGCGCTTTCGAATCGGCCGGGCTTCGCATCGCGTTCCAATAGGGTGCGTTGCTCAAGCTTCCGACAACAATCGCCGCTAACCGCTGGCGGATTTCCTCGCTATATTATCACTCTTAACCCCGTTTTCCTTCGCCCCGTAGGAGAGTTCGATGCCGTACGTTCACGCCAAGGTCCCCGCCGGTGAGAAAATCACCATGTCCGGCGGCACGCTCACCGTCCCCAATCAGCCGATCGTGCCGTTCATCGAGGGCGACGGCACCGGGCCCGATATCTGGCGTGCGTCCGTCCGCGTGTTCGATGCGGCCGTGCAGAAAGCCTACGGCGGCAAACGCAAGATCGCGTGGATGGAAGTGCTCGCTGGCGAAAAGTCGTTCACCCAGGTGAAGAGCTGGCTGCCCGACGAAACCGTCGAGGCGTTCCGCGAATTCCTCGTCGGCATCAAAGGCCCCCTCACCACCCCCATCGGCGGCGGCATCCGCTCGCTCAACGTCGCCCTGCGGCAAATGCTCGATCTGTACGTCTGCTTGCGGCCCGTGCGCTGGTTCAAGGGCGTGCCCTCGCCCGTGAAGCATCCGGAAAAAGTCGAGATGGTCATCTTTCGCGAGAATACGGAAGACATCTATGCCGGCATCGAGTTCGAAGCCGGGTCCGAGAGCAACAAGAAGTTCCTGCAACTCTTCAAAGAAGCGTTCCCCAAGGAATTCAGCAAGATCCGCTTCCCCGAATCGAGCGGCATCGGCATCAAGCCCGTCTCGAAAGACGGCACCGAACGACTCGTCAAATCGGCTCTCGAATATTGCTTCGCCAACAAACGCAAGAGCCTCACGATCGTCCACAAGGGGAACATCATGAAGTTCACCGAAGGGGCCTTCCGCAATTGGGCGTACGCCCTCGCCGAGAAGGAATACGCGGACAAGACCTATACCTGGGACCAATGGGAACGCACGAAGAAGGAGAAGGGCGAACCGGCCGCCAACGCGGAGCAGAAGACCGCCCTCGCGTCGGGAAAGTTGCTCGTCAAGGACGCCATCGCCGACATCACCCTGCAACAAGTGCTCACCCGCCCCGATGAATTCGACGTCATCGCGACGATGAACCTGAACGGCGATTATCTCTCCGACGCCCTCGCAGCCCAAGTCGGCGGCATCGGCATCGCCCCCGGCGGCAACGTCAACTACATCACCGGCCACGCCGTCTTCGAAGCCACCCACGGCACGGCCCCCAAATACGCAAACCTGGATAAAGTGAACCCCGGTTCGGTCATCCTCTCGGGCGAAATGATGCTCCGCTACATGGGCTGGACCGAAGCCGCCGATCTCATCATCACCGGCATGGACGGCGCCATCGCCGCCAAGACCGTGACGTACGACTTCGCCCGCCTCATGGAAGGCGCAAAGGAAGTCAAATGCAGCGAGTTCGCGGATGCGGTGATTGCGAAGATGTAATGCTGGGGCG
>JBAXFO010000532.1:0-4068 GCA_037139885.1 Planctomycetota bacterium | reverse complement strand
TGCGCATGGCTTGGAAACCGCCGAATCGAGGTCAAGAAATCGCGCCGCCGCGGCCAATGCTATGGTATCGGGTTGGCCCCGCGCTTGCGAGGCCGCAAGCGGAACTCTCTGCGACGAAAGCCCGAGGGCTCCCAGGCATTCACCATTAGACAATCGGCGTGTGATACCCGGGCAATTGATTGACACCTGCCCAGGAGCCCGGTAAAGTTCACAGAGAAGGACATTCACGCTCCATGGGGTGTGTGATTGACTTTGCCGGGATGTCGTTCGTTGTCCGCTCCTACCTCTTTCCGTCGTGATGGGGTCCGCCTCCAGTAATGAGGCGTCCTGAGGCGGCTGGTCTTTTGAAGTCGTACCGTCTGGACCTCAGGAATACAGCGATGGCTCGCTTGCGATTCTTTTCCGTACTCGTTCTCTTCAGCTTGGCGTCGCTCGCTCGTGCGGATGAGAAGTCGCTCACGACGCTGGTCGACTCGAGCTTGCAGGAAGGGTGGAAGAGGGAAAAGCTTACTCCCTCGGCCAAATCGTCCGACGGCGAGTTTCTTCGCCGCATCTATATCGATCTGGTCGGCGTCATCCCCTCCTTTGAAGAGACCGAAGCCTTCCTCAAAGACACCGACAGCAATAAACGCACGAAATGGATCGACAAGCTCATCGCCGACGAACGTTTTTCGCGTCAACAAGCCGACTTCTGGGATCTGGTGTTGTTTGGCCGCAATCCGCAGAACGGCGAAGCGACGCGGAAGCGCGATGGCTTCAAGAAATGGCTCACCGACCAATTCGCGAAGAATCAACCGCTCGATCAGATCTCGAAGCGCCTCTTGCTGGCGGAAGAGGAGGGGTCCGAGCTTTTCCATGTGCAATATCGCAATCAACCCGAAGAGGCGACGGTTGCGGTGACGCGGATCTTCCTGGGCCTGCAGCTTCAGTGCGCTCGCTGTCACGATCATCCGTTCGAAGCGTGGACGCAGAAAGATTTTTACGGCATGGCCGGGTTCTTTGTCCGCGTCGTTGTCGTCGATGGCGGCGGCACGCCAATGATGAAGAAGTTCAAAGTCGGCGAGAAGAGCGTCGGCGAAGTGCTGTTCACGGGGGCCGTGAAGGATCAGAAGCCGGGCCAGAAGGGCGAGCCGGTTCGTCCCCGCTTTTTGGGGGGCGACGAACTCGTCGAGCCCGCGCCGCCCAAGGACGCCAAGAAAGAAGACCTGAAAGACAACAAACTTCCCGCCAAACCCGCGTTCTCCCGCAAGGAGAAAATCGCGGAATGGGTGACCGCTTCGACGAACCCGTATTTCGCGAGGGCTCTGGCGAACCGCATCTGGTCGCAATACATGGGACGAGGTTTCGTTCACCCCGTCGACGATCTCGGCGGCAAAAACGCTCCCAGCCATCCCCAATTGCTCGACGCCCTCACGAAACACCTCGTCGACACCAAGTTCGATGTGAAGAGCATCGTCCGGGCGATCGTGAACAGCGACGCGTATCAGCTTTCGTCGATCGGCCCGAATAAGAACGCGCTTCCCGAATGGTATGAACGGGCTCGCGTCCGTCCGATGTCGGCGGAAGAGCTTTGGGCCTCGTTCAAGGTGGCCACGCAGACCTCGAGCGAATCGATGAAGACCGTGGGCGAACCGACCGAATATCTCGTTCGCTTTTTCGGCGAGCCGACCGACGGCCTGGGCAATTTCCAAGGCAGCCTGGCTGAGCATTTGTTCTTGAACAACGCGACTCATCTGCGACAATTGGCGCAGGCTCGCAAGGGAAATTTGGGCGATGTCCTTTCCACCATGAAGGGCACGCCCGAGGAAAAGGTGAATCGCCTTTTCCTCTCGATGTTGAATCGCTCGCCGAGCGATTCGGAACGGGTTCGTTTCATGGAGCATCTGAACGGCGACGCGAAGATGGCGCCGGTTCTTTTGGAAGAAGCGATCTGGTCGCTGATGTGCTGTTCGGAATTCCGGTTCAATCATTGAAGATGTCGATGAATACCAATCGTGATCACATGAGCCGGCGTGCGTTCCTCAAGGGTTCGCTCGTCACGGCGGGCGGCGTGGCGGTCAGCAACTGGGGTGGGCTCGTCAGCTCCCAGTCGATCGCTCAGGAAGCGGCCCGCGTCGGCAAACGTTGCATCCTCCTGTGGATGAACGGCGGCGCCAGCCAAATCGACACCTTCGATATGAAGCCCGGCCGACGCACCGGCGGCCCCTTCCGCCCCATCGCGTCCAACGTCACCGGCCTGCAGGTCTGCGAGTATCTGCCGAAGATGGCGCAAGTCGCCGACAAGCTCGCCGTGATTCGCAGCATGAAAACGCAGTCGCCGGATCATCCCGACGGCATCTATCACATGCACACCTGCTACAAGATGTCCGAACGGATACCGCATCCCGAAATGGGCGCGATGGTGGCCCGTTACCTGGGCAACCCGAATTCCGACCTGCCGAGCTTCGTGCGGACCGGTTCGACGGGCAACGCCGGTTCCGGGTATCTTGGACCGCGGTACGAGCCGTTCTCCGTGGGTCGCGATGGTCGGCTGCCGCCGTTCACCGAACCCTATGCGGCCGTTCCCGCCCAGCAGCGCCGTGGGGACTTGCTTAACTTCCTTGAACAAGAGTTCGCTCGCGATCATCAGGCCGAGCCGTTCGAGGCGCATCGCCTCTCCGAAGCCCGCGCCTGGCGCCTGATGCGGGCTCGCTCGACGTTCGATCTATCGCAAGATTGGCCCCGCTATCGCGATCAATACGGCGACACCGAATTCGGCAAGGGCTGCCTCATGGCCCGCAAGCTGGTCGAAGCCGGCGTGCCGTTCGTCGAAGTCGGTCAAGAGAACTACGACAGCCATGCCGACAACTTCCCCTGCCATAAAGCCAACATGGCCGTTCTCGACCCGGCCTGGTCGGGGCTGCTGAAAGACCTCAGCGATCGCGGCTTGCTCAACGACACGCTCGTCGTGTGGATGGGGGAAGTCGGCCGTACGCCGTACATCAACAACCGCGCCGGCCGCGACCATTACATCCGCGCCTGGACGATCGTGCTCGCCGGCGGCGGCGTTCGCGGCGGCCAAGTTTACGGTTCGACCGACGCCGATGGCCGAGACGTTCGCGACAACCCCGTTTCCGAAGGCGACCTCTTCGCGACCATCTACACGGCTCTGGGCGTCAATCCTCGGGCAAGGCACTATGTCGGCACCCGGCCCATCTGGGCCACCCCCGAAGGATCGCGGCCCATTCGTGAAATCCTTTCGTAACGCAGGATTTCGGACGGTTCGCGACGCTTCGCAGAAGCGGTGCAATCCATCGACGAAAAGTGTTTAAGCGCTAACGGTCCCAGGGTTTTCCTTGGGGCCGTTTGTCCATAACTCGTATCGCTTCCATGGTTCCTTGCGAGGCTTGCCGTGAACGCTCTCTTCCCACGACTTTTGTTGTGCGCCGCCGTTGCGCTGGCGTTGGCCGCGCCGATTCACGCTCAGGCCCCCAAGGACAAAGACAAGGGCGGGGCCGACTTCACGCTCCCCTGGGACGCCGACTGGGTCACCGCCGTCACGTATGCTGGCGACAATCGCGTCGTCGCCGGCAATAATCTCGGCGAAATCGTAATGTGGGAGCTTCCCGAGAAGGTGGGGGGCGGCGAACCCAAACCGGTGCGGAAATTCGAAGGGCATACGAACGTCATCACGCGTCTGCTCACAAGCCCCGATGGCCGATGGCTGATCTCATCGAGCAACGACCATACGATTCGCTTCTGGGATCTTCAGGCCCCGGCTACCAAGAAAAGCAAATTCGTCGTTAACGCGCGCGCCATCGACGAGTCGGCGGAGAAGAAAAGGAAAGCCCCGGCCCCGATCGAATTCTCCGTGGAGTCTGTCGGCGAGAACAAGACGTTTTCCGGACATCGGGATTGGGTCGTGGCCATGTCGCAGAGCAAGGACGGCCTGACGCTGGCCAGCGGCGACGAGAAAGGCGAAATCATCCTCTGGGATGTGGCCGCCGGTTCGGAAAAGAAACGCTGGAAACTCAAGGGCTGGGTCTGGGCTCTGGCCCTCTCGCCCGACGCCGATGCGGTCGCCGCCTC
>JBAXFO010000531.1:0-4076 GCA_037139885.1 Planctomycetota bacterium | reverse complement strand
CAACGGCTCGATGAGCGCGTGACGCAGATTCGGCGCCAGGGCGGTTTGGGGAGATGTCCCGAGGCTCAGGATGAGGGCACGCTGAATGGAGATGTCCGCTTCGGCGGCGAGCCGTTTCGCGAGCGTTTCGGGGTCGGCGCCTAAAAGACCGAGGCGATGCACGATGAGGCTGCGGACGCCGGGATCGGGACTATGTTTGAGCAGGGGCCACACGCGTTCGGGTTGATGGAGGGCGATGAGAGCGACGGCGGCGTTGGCCTGACGCCTGGCCCGATGTTCGCGGGCGTCGGCGCCGAGGGTTTCGACGACGCAAACGACGAACGCTCCTTCGCCATCGACCGCGGCAGCGATCAGCGGATAGTCGCCATCCGCGCTGGCGGTGAAGGGAATGAGGGCGTTGAGGCCGCCGCCGCCATCGTCGTCGAACGCGAGCGGTTGACCTGAGCTGTCTTGCAAGGCGAGACACGAATCGACGGTCGAACTCGACATGGTGAACCGATACGACTTGCCGGCCTGGAGAGGAATTTTGAAGACCTTCGCGGGCATCTTTTGACCGTTGCCGAGCTTGACGAGCTTGTCTCTGGAATCGATCGTACTGGTTTTTCGGAAAACTTCCCGGTCGTCGCCAACGGTCGTTTGGGCGATGGCTTCGTGCAGCGGAGCGAGACCGCGGTTGTCGTGGCCGCGGAGGCGTGCGAGGAGTACGGGGAATTGCTTGTCGTCCGCATCGAGCAGAAGATCGGCGAGGAGCGCGGGTTGATCGCTGGCGTAATCGATGAGAATGCTCGTGGCCACGGCGCGCTCCACATCGCGGCGCGTGAAATCGCGATAGACGTTCGCCAGAGCGGGCACAAGCGACGTTTTGACAGGACGGAGCGCTTCGAGCCAAGGGCCGAGCGACGCGACATTTTCCGACACGAGTCGCTCAACGATCGGACCGCTCGCCTTGCCCCAACGTGCATCGGCCGGCGCGAAAGCCGCCAGGGCGCTGGCGGCGCGCAGGCGTTGCGCATCGGCCCCTTTGGCCGGTTGTTCGGCGATCGCCCAGAGTTTGTCGGTCCAGTCGTTCTTGGAGGGGGCGAGGGCCGTTTGCAAGATGGAGACTTCATGGGGCGCCGCTTCGAGAAGGCGATCGTAGAGGTACGTCGCCTGGGCGCCGTCGACGGGCAACAGCGCCAGGCTGGCATGCAATTTCTGCCGGGGCGGCGCGGCGGCGTCGGCCAACGTCGCTCGCAATGGCTCATCGGTCCAGGAACGCAAGGCCTCCATCTCGCCGATGATCGCTGGCGCCTGGGCGGTTTCCGCGTCGAGCAAGCGCTTGACCAAACCCTGGGCGTGGACCGCCCGGCGTTGTTCGTTCAGCGAGTCGCGAACGACGAACGTGGTCACGATCGCCGCCAACACACAGGCCGCAGCGATGGCGAAGCGGATGCTGTGATAGCGCCGGGCCTGGCGCATCATGGTGCGTTGCGGCGGCGTCCAGGCGCTTTTCCGCGTGCGCCAGCCGATGCTCAGCCATTGCGGCAACGTGGGCAGCAGCCGATTGTCAGGCCGCGCGTTCCAGATGCCGGCGAGATCGGCGAGCAACAACTCCGCCCGCCCGCGGCGCGTCTCCTTCTGTTTGCGAGTCAGCCAGTCGCGCAGCGAGGGAACCAGGTAATCGTGCGTAAGCTGGTAGTATTTCTGATTCGGCTCGACAGGCTTCGCGTCGCCCCCCGCATCGTCCTTTGCATCGGTTGGGGTGATGAGGCGGATCTCGCCGTCGAGAATGCGGATGAGGTCGTCGAACTCTTTCGGCCGGGCCGCGTATCCCGAAACCGACAGCAGTTCCTGGCTCGAACGCATGTGGCCCTTGATGTCGGCCCCCGCATCGGGCAGCAAGGCGGCGAGCGCCGCTCGGGCCGCCTTCTGATGAACGCGATAGCGTGGATTGGACGAAGGCGCCGAGAACGCCTCCTCGAGAAACGTGACGCCGACACCCTCCGCGCCACCGACCTCTTTGAGCGTCGCCGTCGTCCAGGGTTTGTCCTTCATCATGTCGGCGAAGAGCGCCAGACGCACGCAGATCACTTTGCCGTCTTGCGCCAATCCGGCCACGGCCTGCTTCAAAAACTCTTTCTGATCGGCCGTCACGTCTTTGCTCTCGAACGGCAGCGCCGAGAACGCTCGACCAAACGCCGCCAAAACCTTTTCGGCATGCCGCATATCGAACAGATCGGCGGCGGCGAAGTTGGCGCCTTGCACGCGTTGGACTTCGAGATCGCCGAGAAAACGCGTGACCGACATCCAGAAATCGTCGCGCACCATGACGACGCACTGCACCCGGCCGGCATCGCATTGGCGGAGCGCCTGGACCAATTCCGCGTCGCCCGGTTCCCGCTGCGCGTGCAGCCATTGTTCGAACTGATCGATGACGATCAGGACTTTCTTGCCCGACGCGATCCCCTCGCCGCGGCGCAGGGCGGCAAGCGTTTCTTTTAAGTTGAGGTCGCCCGGCACATCGCAACGTTTGCGTAACCCGTGCAGAAGCCGAGATTCGGTTTCGCCTGCCGTGGCTTCGAAATAGACCGTCATGACATGCGGCGACAGTCGCGGCAGCAAGCCCGCCTTCACCAGCGACGATTTGCCGCAACCCGAAGGACCATAGATCAAGCCGACGGCGAACGTATTGTCCGCGTCGGTCTCTTCGATGCGCGTCTTCCAAAATCGCAATACATCGGGCAGGCCATGTCGATCGCGCGGGCCGGGCAGCAAGTCGAGAAACGATTCGGCGTCGTCGGCGTCGAACGACCGCAACCCGCGCGGCACAATCTCGATCACATGGCTCACCGGCCGACTCGCCGGTGCATGCGTCGATGCGCCGCCCGGATATGCGGCTGTCGGCGCGCCGAGCGAGCGCAGCGAGGGGAGCAACGCCGGCCCGGCATCGAGTCCGAGGCGAGGCTGGGCCGCGGACTGTTGCAGGAAGATTTGCAGATCCTCGGCCATGTCTTTCGCTGTGGTGTAGCGTTCGGCCGCCTTCTTCGAAAGCGACTTGAGGCAGATGCGTTCGAGTTCCTTGGCGATCGTATCGTCGATCTGCCGCGGCGGACGGACGTCGAGTTTGGCGATCGCTTCCAAAAGATCCTTGAGCGTGTCTCCTTTGAACGGGCGTCGGCCGAGGAGAAGTTCGTAGAAGACGACGCCGAGGCTGAAAATATCCGACCGGCCATCGACGCGATGCCCTTCGCCGCGGGCCTGTTCCGGACTCATGTAAGCGGGGGTGCCGGCGAACGCGAGGCCCTTGCCGTAATCTTCTTCTTTCAGAGCGAGTCCGAAGTCGGCGACGTAACACACGCCGCTCGCATCGAGCAGAATGTTGGCCGGCTTGATGTCGCGATGCACCAGACCCTGGCGATGAGCGTAATGCAGAGCATCGGCGATGGCCGCGGTGAGAGCCGCCGCCTGCAAATGCGAGGGGCGCTTTTGCGAAATGACCTTGGCGAGATCGCTCCCCTCGATCACCTTCGAAACGACGTAACAAAGCCCTTCCGGAGTTGTCCCGATATCGAAAACCGGCACGATGTTCGGATGGTCGAGAGCCGCGACAACGCGCGCCTCGGCCAGATACGCCTCGGCTTCCTCGGGGCGCGACACTCTCTTGTTGCGCGGCACTTTCAACGCGACATGGCGATTGAGCTGTTCATCGAACGCGAGATAAACCCGGCCAAAACCGCCTTCGCCCAGAACCTTGTCGAGCCGATAGCGGCCGATGCGCTCGCATTTCTCGTCGGCGGCCGGAGCGGGCGGCGCCGGGGCGGGTGAGGGCTGTGGAACGTCAGCCGCGGGAAGGTCGGGTTGGAATGTCTGGAACGGGTCGGTCATGGGATTCGTACCGCAGGCATTGGGTGCGGAAGGGCAGACGTATTCGGTCGACTTGGTAGCCCGACGCGTGAGCGAGGGGCGCCGGAAACCCCTCGCTCACGCGTCGGGCTACCAAAAGCCGCCTGGCTCATTGATTTTCGCGTTGTGAGGCGAGTCGTCCGCTGCTTGCCCCACGATTACTCGCAACTTTTGATGGCCATAATGGCGAACGC
>JBAXFO010000530.1:0-4085 GCA_037139885.1 Planctomycetota bacterium | reverse complement strand
TGTTCAGATGTATTTGCTAGGCGCAAATACCGTGCCGAACACGATTGGGACGCGAGCCGAATGGCGCTGCCCCTGGGACGCGAACCGTTTTTCAACCGCGTTTTTTCATCCCGGGTTCTTCTTCATTCGCGTCAGGATCATCTCCCATTCAGCGGTCACGCCCAACTTGCCTGCCCAGTGGGCGATGTAAGCGCTGTCCAATCGGACGCCCAGCAGTTTCATCATGCCGCCAATGTCGCGCAGGTGTTTTTGGCTTTCACCGCCACCCAGTTGAAAGTAAACCAGCTTGTTTAGCAGCACATCTTCGGGCGAACCGAACCAGACGGAATACTCCCCTTCGCTGGTGATTCGCTTAACCCTCGCCCTTTCAGATCGCGCAAATTCGGTGTCCGGCGGCAGGATCACGTCGACTTTCAATCCCGAAGCCGGATGGAGAATGTTGAATTGGAACCGCCGCAGGACCGCATCCCGTACGGCCTGTTCGGAAACGTAATAGTCGGGCGCCGAAAACGCCGTACACAACGCCGGGACTTTTGCTGAAGGAAGCTCGGCAACCATATCTACATCATTCGTGAATCTGGGTTCGCCGTAGGCCATGCTTGCCATCGAACCCACGACGTGGTATGGGACTCCCTGCGACTCGAAAAAGTCGGCCACGATCTGCATCAGCTCGTGCGGTTGCAACTCAGTCGGATGCATGTTTCACGACTCCATGACTGATGCGGTTGGCGATTTCACGGTCAACTCGGACGTTATCCCATTCGGGATGTTCGGTACGAATCGCTCCCCGCAGAATCACCCTCGCCGATTTCCACATGCGACCGGCGATCCGCAGCCGTTCGACTTCCGTCTTCTGGCGAAGAATATCCGCCATTGCATCATCCATCACTTCGATCACGGGTTTCCCTCTTCCCCCTGAGCCGGAGCGTCAGCGACGAAAACTTCGTCGCTGTCGATGGCGAGTTCTGCCGCTCACGGGTTTCCGACGCCGCCAAGGTGGCATTATACATCGGTTTCCGTGGGCGCTTGTGGCGGCTCGCGATCTGGCCGGTCGGGCGATCTGAAATGCGTTCGGTTGTCGGCGAATCGATGGTACGATCGAAGGTGTTTCCCATTTCGGCGAAGCCGTTCGGCGGCGCCATCCTTTCCATCGGAGGTCGAACATGTCGCAAGAAAATCAAGAACCGGCGGCGCGGGACGGGCGGGGGCGATTCGCGACAGGGAACAAGGGCGGCCCGGGCAATCCCTTCGGTCGGCGGCTGGCGGCCATGCGTGAGGCGGTGCAGCGGGCGGTGTCGGTGGAGGCGATCGAGCAGCTGATGGCGGTGTTGTTGGCTCAGGCGCTCACCGGGGATTTGGCGGCGGCGAAGTTGGTGCTTCAGTATGCGGTGGGGAAACCGAAGGCGATGGCGGAACCTGATGCGGTGGATGCCCAGGAGTGGGAGTTGACGCAGCAATCGTGGGTGCCGGCGAAGGCGTGTACCGAGCTGCTCGCGGGAGTGCCGGTGGGGGCGGCGAACGTCATGGTCGATGCGGCGGCGGACGCTCGAACCGAACAATTGGCCGCGTCGCTCCGCGACCCCTCGGCCAACATTTTCGGCGCGGACGATGAAGACGATCGGCCGTTGACTCCGGAAGAGATCGCCGAAGCGAAACGCGAATGGGAGGAGGCGAAGGCCCGTGCGGTCGAAATGGCGACGTCCGCACCGTCATTCGCCGAGACAAACGGCGATCCGGCGACCGCACCGTCCGTCAAGCGCCGCGACAAACGGCAGGAACCGCAAGCGCAGGGAGACCGTGAGGTGCGCCATGGCGAACCTCGCCAGCCGTCATTCGCCGGAGTTAACGGCTCGTGCAGCCAACCGGTCGGCGCGTGAGCGCTTCGCCGCGGCATACCGACTCGGCGAGCTCGCACGACATTCTTCCACCCGCGGACCGCGAATTCGGCCCGTTCCGGGCGCGTCGACCTACGTGTGGTCGGGTCAACGCGTTGTGCCGTTGCGCGCGAGGGACTTTCGTAAATCTCTCAAATCGTGCATCGAGGAACGAGTGCGATTGGCTCAGCGAATCGGCGAGTAATCGGTCGCCTTCATGAACTCCGATTTCACGCCGATTTTCGGCATCGTCAGCGTTCCGCCGGCTTTCTCTTCGGACGCTTTGAGGACGGCCTTCCAATTGGGATCGTCGCGGAAGGCGCCGAACGACTTCTTGGCGGCGTCGACGTCCTTGTGAGCCAGGAAATAGATGAGCATGTCGTCCGCCCCCTTTTCGCCCGCCAGGGGAACCCAGTAGACGAGGTTCGTCATGCCGTGCTTTTCGAACAGCTTGACGGTGTGGTCGCGGAAGCGCGAGTTCAGGTGGGCGAGGTTCTTGGGGGTGGCGGTGTAGGTGCGTAGTTCGAAGACGCGGTCGCCCGTGGCGGCGGCTTTCGGTTCGGGCGAATAGTCGGTCGCCTTCAAAAACACCGACTCGACTTTCGAGACGATCGGGCCCTTCTCTTCGGTCTTCTTCTTGGCGGCGATCCAGTCGGGATCGGCCTTGAACGCGTCCCACGATTTCTTGGCGGCGTCCCGGCTCGGATACGCAAGCACGTAGACGAGCTTGTTCTCTTTGTTGTCGATCGGCGTCCAGTAGCCGATGTTGGCGATGCCGTGCTTTTCGAAGAACTTGAGCGTGTGATCGCGGAAGCGGGCGTGCAGATCGTCGAGCCGGCCTGCGGGGGCGTAGTAGGTGCGCATCTCATAGACGCGTTCGGTTTTCTCCCCGGCCTGGGTCGCGCCGAGCATGGCGACCAGGGCCACCGCCGTCAACACCGCGGCTGCGCTCAATACGTTCATCGTCGAATCTCCGTGAGGTTCCCGTTCGTGCATGGTCCGATGATACGCAGCGAACGCTCGTCATGCAAGCGGGTCGCGGATGGGCTGCGGAATTGATTGGCGAACGGAGCGCTGCGTCCTTTATGATGGAATGGAACCGGGGGCTCTGGCCGCGCTTGGGCGGCGCGATCGATGCGAGCCTTGCCGGGATTGCGTTTTCACGAAAGGGATGCACGATGAATCGGTTCGCGGGACGAATTTTGGGACTGTCGGTTTTGACGCTGGCGTTCGCCGGCTCGGCCTTCGGTCAGGACAAATACACGGAAAAAATCGACGCGGCCTTGCCCGCGAAAGCGCCGGCCGAGCCCAAGGCGAAACGCAAGGTGCTCATCTATTCGAAAACGGCGGGCTTTCGCCATAGCTCGATTCCCGTCGGCACGAAAGCGTTCATCATGATGGGCGACAAGACCCACGCGTATTTGGCCGAGGCGACCGAAGATCCGTCGTACTTCGCCCCGGAAAAGCTGAATCAGTTCGACGCCGTCATCATGCTCAACACCACGGGCGACTGCCTTCGGCCCGCTTTCGACAAGAACGACAAGGACGGCGCCGCCAAGGCGAAGGAACTGGAAGAGACGTACAAGAAAAGCCTCAAGGCGTTCGTCGAAGGCGGCAAGGGCCTGATGGGGACGCATTCGGCGACCGACACCTACCATAACTGGACCGACTACAACAAGATGATGGGGGGCACCTTCGTCAGTCATCCCTGGCACACGAAGGTTCCCGTCAAGAATCTCGAACCGAGCCATCCGCTCAACAGCGCCTTCGCCGGCAAAGATCTCGAAATCGCCGACGAAATCTACATGTTCCGCAACAACACCAGCCTGCCGACCGAACGCACCATCTTGCTCGCTCTCGACACCAAGGCGATGGACGTCAGCAAAGGCAAGCGCGACGACGGCCTCTATGCCGTCAGTTGGGCCGCCACCTACGGCAAAGGCCGCACGTTCTATTGCTCGCTAGGCCATCGCGAAGAGATTTACCACAATCCGCAGATCCTCGCGCACTATCTGGCAGGATTGCAATACGTGCTCGGCGATCTCCCCGCGACTGCGAAGGCGACGCCTGTGGAAACCTCGAAGTAAACCGGCGGGCGAACTTGGCGGCCTCGGCCCCCCAGCGGTTGCCGAGGCCGCTTCGTTTGACGTTCTCGGCCTAAATGACCGTGCGCGATTTCGCTGGAAGCCCGACGCGTGAGCGAGGGTGGCG
>JBAXFO010000529.1:0-4113 GCA_037139885.1 Planctomycetota bacterium | reverse complement strand
CGCCCAAAGCGACGAAGATCGCCTGGCGATGGGCGTAGACTTGAAACGGCGCGTCGACGCGCAGCGGCGTTTGCCGCACCAGCCAGGTGATCTTCGAACTGGAGAAGATCGCATCGATCGAACCGAACGGCTTCCCCAGCATCAAGAACAAGGGCACATCGCGGACGCTGATGCCCGCCTGCACGAGAGCGGCCTCCGCCTCGGCCCAGGCGGCGTCGAGATCGGGAAACGCGTTCGTGTCTTTCTCGGGCCCCAGCAATCCCCAGAGCCGCAGCGCCAACCAAAACGTGACGCCGAACAAGACGACCAAGATCGGCAACCAAAACGGACGCAACCACGGCAACGGCCCGCCCAGCATTCGCGGCAGATCGAGATAATTGCTGAGCGCGTACAGCCCCCAGAAGAACAAGCCCAGGAGGATGATCGCGACGATGATGAGGAAGATCTTGCCGAGCTTCTTGAAGAAGCCTTTGATGCCCCGAGCTTCCTGCACCTCTTTGCCGACGTCGCGCGTCGACAGCTGAATCATCAACCGCTGCTGCCGCCAGGTCTTCAGGCCCTGGATCAGCCGCATCGGAAATTCGAGCAGACCACGCATGGCGTCGGCCAAAAGGCGGAGCAGGTTCATGAGGATTCGCCCAGAGGATGGGATGGTCGTCGAGCGGCGCGCATTGACCTACTTGTTCTTTCCATAACCGGGGCGCGGGCCTTCCGTCGAGACGCTCGTGCCGGGGGTGTTCTGGTCGAGATAACGGATGAAGAAATACGACACGGCCGGGATCAGCACGAGCAGGAGCGTGCCGCACGTGAGCACCATGCGGCGTAAGGCGTCGCGGCCGTAAAGCGGAGGCACGCTCGTGGGAATGTCGCGATCCGGCGGTTTCGCCCAGTCGGCGCCGTCGGCTTCCGAAAGCCGACGGCGGGCGGCGTCGACCCAGGCCGTCATGGTGGCGGGGTCGTCGCGGTAGTCGCCGCGGAAGCCGAGCATGACGCAGAGGAAAAACGCCCGAAGCGCGGTGCGCCCGGGGCGCTTCTCGGCGATCTTCGCTTGTTCCCAAAACTTCCATGCTCGATCGTTGCTGCCATACAGCGCTTGCTCGAGCTTCGTTTCATTCCACGGCACATCCCACGGCGAATCGATGAGAAACATTTCGTCGAGCCAACACACCAGGGCGTAACGCACGCCGAGAAACGACGAACCCCTCTCGGCCGCGGCCAGCGAGGCGCCGTAAACGGGATCGAGCTGCGCATACGTGGGGGCGTCGTTGGAAAAATCGGGCAGTTGGCGAGCCTGCTCTTCGGTGAGCAGCATGCGTTTGAGCACGGCTTGTTCGTTGCGCAAATCGAACGTTTCGCCCTGGCGCAGGCGTTCCTTGAGCTGAATGCCGTGGCGCAGGACATGGTGAACCAGTTGATCGACGTCTTGGTTCATGATCCTCCGACCGGTTAGGTGGCGTTCGAGGCGATGACGTACAGCGTGAACTGCAGCGGCACGGTCTGCTGCGGTCCCATGGTGACGTTGAGCACGCGCTGGCCCTGGATGTTACCGGCGATGCGGTTTTCGTTCAAGCGCAGCGCCAGGGCGAGCGAACGCTGCACGTTCTGCCATTCGACATTCGCCTGGTCGCGCCGCACCTGAAAGTAAATGAGCCCCGGCAGCGCGGGGAGAACGTTCGGCGGTTGCGGCCGCGGCGAGAATTGAAGTCCCGCCTGCCCGAGCCGATAAATCGCGTCGACGCGTTCCGAACTGCCGATTTTCATGTCGAGTTGGCCCGGGACCGTGAGCAACCGCGTCACCTCCTCCGGGGGCAGGGGGCTTTGCACGCCAATGAACATCTGCCAGGCCGAATCGAGCCACGACGGTTCGATGGCCACCTGCATCCGCAACCCGGTGCCGACGAAGGGGCGCTCCTTATAAGCCGGCTCGACCATCAATTCGAGGAATTCGTCGATGTAGCGTTTGACGGTCCAGAAACAGGTTCCGAGATCGTCGTGATCGTATTTGGGTAGATCCGGCGGCCGATGCGTCGCGGTGAAGAACGACAGCCGGCCCACCAACCCCGCCAAATCGACATACGCCTGGAACGGATGCACGCCCGGCGAAAAGCACCAGATGCTCATTCGGGCGTACGCTTCGTTGAGCTCCCAGAGCTGGGCGACGAGGGCGGCGTCGCCCTGGCCGCGCGAATCGAGCGTGATGCCGCGGGCGGAAATTTGCGTGGCGATGGTTTCGATCTTCTTGCCGATGCGGTCGCAAAGATTACGTAAAATGCCGACGGTGAGCGTCTTCCAGGCGTCGCACGCCAGCACGGGGGGAATGTACGATTCGTCGAGCTCCGGGGCGGCGTCGGAGCGCATCGATTTTTGCAGCCGGGCCAGCGGGATCACATCGTAGCCGGCTTTTTCCTGCGTCGAGAGCAGATACTTGAAATTGAGCAAACGCACGGAGAGGGGCTGCGGATTGACGCCCGTGTTTTCGTCTTCGAGCTCTTGCAGATCGACGAGATAGCGGGCGCCGTCGATGGGGCCGCGTTCGGCGACGTTGGCCTTGGCGAGGTTCATCATGGGCAGCGCGAGGTAGACGATGGCCGAGCGGTGTTCGTCGAACAGGCCTTTGAGCTCCATGGCGGGGAGGACGCCGTCGCCGGGGATTTCGACCATGGTGCCGTCGCGCAGCCGCACGGCCAGGGAATGCACCTCGAAGCGGAAGTTGCTGAGGGCGTCGCGATCGAGGTCGATGGAGCGCAGGCCCCAATTGTAATAATGGTCGAGCTTGTCGTTGCGTTGGTTCTGATACGACCAGTGACGTTGCAGGGCCTGGAAGTGATGGGGACGCAGGAACATCCCCTCATGCCAGTGGACGGCGCGTGCTGTCATGAAACGACCCTTTTGACGACCGGTGCGTCGCGGCGAAGCCGCGAAACGATCTTGCAGACGTTTTACGCCGCAACGCCGTCGTCGGCGAAACTTCTCTGGTTTTCTGCTAGCCGCAACGTAAGGTAGACGAAAAGAGGACCGAGCCCCGGCCACGGGTGTGGGCCCATGACGAAAATCGTTTCCATTCACTCCTATCGCGGCGGCACGGGCAAATCGAACACCACCGCCAATCTCGCGACCGCCGTGGCCCTGCAAGGCAAACGCGTCGGCATCGTCGACACCGACATCCAGTCTCCCGGCATTCACGTCATTTTCAACCTCGACGAAAAGAAGGTCAACCGTTCTCTGAACGATTATCTCTGGGGACATTGCCCCATCGAAGACACCGCGTACCACATTCCCATTCCGGAAGTCCAAGCCAAGAACGGCAAGATCTTTCTCACCCCCTCCAGCACCCAGGCGGGCGAGATCGCGAAAATCCTCCGCGACGGTTATGATGTCGGCAAACTCAACGACGGCTTCCAGGAACTTTCCGAAGCCCTGGAGCTCGATTACCTCTTCATCGACACCCATCCCGGCCTCAACGAAGAAACCCTGCTCTCGATCGCCATCTCCGATGTCTTCCTGCTCATCTTGCGGCCCGACCAACAAGACTTCCAAGGAACCGCCGTCACCGTCGAAGTCGCGAAGAAGCTTAATGTTTTGAAAATGTATCTCATTATCAATAAGGCTCTCTCCTCCATGGATTTCGCTCAGCTGAAGCAATTGGCCGAGAACACCTACCACACCAACGTCGCCGCCGTCTTTCCGCTCACCGAAGATATGCTGCAACTCGCCAGTCGAGGGATTTTCATTTTGGAGCATCCCAAGCATCCCTGGTCGAAAGAACTCTTCAAGGTGGCCCAGCTCGTCATCGAGTCCTAACCGCGATCGATCGGCGCCGCGCCCCGTGGGGGATGTGAATCTTCCTAATGCGTTTTCTTCCGCCTCCGGTCGAAGCGGCTGTCGCCCATTGGACCGACCTCTCCGGATCTCCGTATCGGAACCGCTCGCAGCGCCGGGGCGCCGAGCATCGATTCGCCGGGCAGGGGAATATTCGTTCGCCGTATCGCACAAATTTAATGTCTTACGATAAACTGCGGACATTTGAGATATTTTTCGGAAATCTCAGAGGGAATTTCCTTGTTTCTGAGAACGATCAACCTACGATCTATTGATAACTGAACTAAGAGATCG
>JBAXFO010000528.1:0-4134 GCA_037139885.1 Planctomycetota bacterium | reverse complement strand
GACAGGAGTGGAAATGACCAGAGCGCACGGACAAGCGATCACGAGCAACACCAAGGCCCGGTAGAACCACTCGGACCAACTCCCGCCGAATAACAGCGGCGGGGCGACGAACACAACCAGCGACAGGCCGAGAACGACCGGCGTATAGACCTGAGCGAAGCGCTCGACCCATTGTTCCGAGCGAGACCGCCGCGACTGCGATTCACCCACCATGCGGATGACATGGGCCAGGGTCGTCTCGCCGGACCGTTTGGAGCTTTCGACTTCCAGAGCGCCTTCGCCGTTGATCGTACCTGCGAAGATCGCGTCGCCCGCAGACTTCGTCACCGGCAGGCTCTCGCCGGTGATCGGGGCTTGATTGACGTGGCTGTTGCCGTGAACCACTCGGCCATCCAGGGGAAAGCGCTCCCCGGGTTTCACGAGGAGCATTGTCCCGACCGGCACTTGATCGGGCGACACCTCCTTTTGGCTGCCATCGGGGAGAAGCACGCGAGCCATGGCAGGAGTCAAATCGAGCAGCGACTCCACGGCACGGCGGGCATGGCCCACGCTCCATTTCTCCAGGAGCAGAGAAACGGAAAATAGGAATGCGACCGTCGAAGCCTCGAACCAGTCGCCCAGCCCCGCAGCCCCGATCACGGCGACCGTCATGAGCAGATTCATGTCGGGCCGAAGGCGACGCAGCGACAGCCAGGCTCGTGGCAGAACGAACCACGCGCCGGCGAGGATGCCCAACCCGTAAAGCCCCTGGACCGCCGCCGGGACGTTATGGGCCAAGCCCATGCCTTCGGAACCGATCGCCTCCTGGAGACTTCCCGCGCTGACCGCATGAGCGACGAATCCGGCCACGGTCAACAGCCCGCTCACGGCCGTCAACAGCGTTCGTCCCCAACGTTGCAAGAACGACGCTTTGTCCACGGTCGGGGGGCCATCCCGCCAAACCTCGGCCTTCATCCCCGTTCGAGCGACAGCCAAAAGAACGGCTTCGCGACTGACGGCGACCGACCCCTTAGAAATCGTCAGCTTGGCGTTCAAAAGATCGAACGAGAGTCGGTCTTCGCCCCCAACGAGGGGACCGAGTTCCTTCTTGAGGACCGCCACTTCCTCGGCGCAGTCCATGCCGTCGATCTTGATGTGAAGAGAATCTTCCATGGGAATCGAACAGCCTCTCAACAACTCCGTTCATGGGCCGTCACTTCCGCAGCGTCACGGCTTCACGGCAAACACCCGCACGCTGGCGGCGAAGTCGTTCACGTTATACCGCGTCAACAGATCGAGCAAGCTCGCGTGGAGCGTGTCGTCGACGGTCGCCGTCGCGCAGCAGCCCGATTCGACGACGGGCAGCGACGTCGCGGGCGGACAACAGCCTCCCTGGTTTTCCACCTTGGCGTAAGCGTTGAGGTCCGCTCCGGTGTCGATGATCTCCACGGCGGCGAACCCCGCCTCGTGCAGTTGGCGGCGGTAGTCTTCGATCATGATGGCCCCGGCGATACAACCGACGTAGGCCATCAAATCTTGACCGATCTCGGCAGGCAGCGGCTTCGTCAGGGCGATGTCGCTGACCGCCAACCGTCCTCCCGGCTTCAGCGCCCTGGCGATCTCCCGAAAGACCGCGGGCTTGTCGGGAGCAAGATTAATGACGCAGTTGCTGATCACGCAATCGACCGATGAATCCGGCAGCGGCAGCTTGTCGATGGTCGCCTGATAAAACTCGACGTTGGCGATCGGTTGACCGTTCTTGCCCTTGGCGGCGTTCTTTCGTGCAAGCTCCAGCATCTGGGTTGTCATGTCGATGCCGATCGCCTTGCCGGTCGGCCCAACCTTCGACGCAGCCAGGAATACATCGAGGCCTCCGCCGCAACCCAGGTCCACAACCACTTCCCCAGGACGCAGGTTGGCGGTCGCCGTGGGATTGCCGCAGGACAGACCCATGTTCGCCTCGGACGGGATCGAGGCCAGTTCTGCGGGCGAATAACCGAAGGCCTCGGCCACGGCCCGAACGCCGGCATGTTCGGTGGACAGGCCGCTGGCGGCGACCGCCCCATACTTCGACATCACAGCCTGTTCGATGATCTGAGACATGGCGCTCTCCTTCGCGTTGTCTTTCGCGTTCTCCTTCGACAGAGTTTCGATCAGTTCCTTGACCTTCGTTTCGATCAAATTGCGTACGTCCCGGAATTGGTCGGGCGTCATGTCTCGGGGGTCGGGGATCTTCCAGTCGACCCGCTGCTTGGCGAGGACCAGCGGGCATTCGTCGCCGCAGCCCATCGTAACAGCCACTTCGACTTCTTTACCGTTAAAAGCGTCCAGCCCTTTCGACGTGTGCGCGGTGAGGTCGTAGCCGAGTTCCTTCATGGCTGCGATGGCTTTTGGGTTCACGCGCCCCGATGGCCGAGACCCGGAGCTAAACGCCTCGATCCTCCCAGCCCCGTGCATCCGGGCGAACGCCTCGGCCATCTGGCTCCGGTTCGAATTCTCGACGCAGACGAAGACGACTTTCTTCACGAGCATATCTCCTTAGAATCGATTACTTCCGCGCCCCGATCGAAGTGGGACACGTCGATGGCGCCGAACCGGCAAGGTCCTGGTCGTCGGCAACCTCGTCGGCGAAGTAGCGCCGCTGAAAATACAACGCCACGTTCACCAGACCGATCATCACGGGAACTTCAACCAGCGGACCGATCACGGCGGCGAACGCGGCGCCGGAGTCGATGCCGAAGACCGCCACCGCCACGGCGATCGCCAACTCGAAGTTGTTGCTCGCCGCCGTGAACGCAATGGTCGTCGTCTTGGAATAGTCGGCTCCGATCTTCCGCCCCATCCAGAAACTCACGAGGAACATCGCGACGAAATAGATCAGCAGCGGCGCTGCGATCCGCAGCACATCCAGAGGAATCTGGACGATGAGGTTGCCCTTGAGGCTGAACATGACGAGGATGGTGAACAACAAGGCGATCAACGTGATCGGGCTGATCGCGGGAATGAACGCCTGCTCGTACCACGTTCGCCCTTTGGCCTTCACCAAAACGAATCGCGTCGCCATGCCCGCCAGGAACGGCACGCCCAGATAGATGAACACGCTCCAGGCGATTTCCCCGATGCTCACCGGCACGGTACTTCCTTGCAGCCCAAAGAGCGGCGGCAGAACGGTGATGAACACCCAGGCGTAGACGCTGTAAAACAACACCTGGAAGACGC
Organism: Planctomycetota bacterium; assembly: GCA_037139885.1. Lineage (GTDB taxonomy): Bacteria > Planctomycetota > Planctomycetia > Gemmatales > Gemmataceae > JAIEPT01. The sequence goes on along the minus strand of JBAXFO010000528.1, from coordinate 936 downwards.
TGTTGAAGGCGACCAACCCCGCGGCGTATTCGCTGTCGCCCTTCGCCAGTTCGTTCCACACGATCACCATTGCGATGCAGCGAGCTAAACCGATCATGATCAGGCCGACCATGTACTGCGGCTGATCGTGCATGAACGCGATCGCCAGAACGAACATCAGGATCGGTCCGATCAGCCAGTTCTGCACCAACGAAAGGCCGAGGATTTTGCCGTTGCGAAAGACCTCGCCCATTTCCTCGTAGCGAACCTTCGCTAGCGGCGGGTACATCATCAGGATCAACCCGATGGCGATGGGCAGGTTCGTCGTGCCGACCTGAAAGCCGTTGATCCATGCCTCGACGCCAGGAACAAAGCGTCCCAAGGCGACGCCCGCCGCCATCGCCAGGAAGATCCACAGCGTCAGATAGCGGTCGAGGAATGCCAGGCGCTTGGCGGGCCCCTTGCTCATGGTCTCGTCTCCCATTGTCGTGCGATTCTTCCGTACACGGCCACATCCTGGCTCCATCAGGAACAGAACCTTCCCGTTCGCCCCTGGCTCCGGTCATTGACTTCTTCCACGAGACATAAACCCTGGTCCAGCAAGGAGCGAACGCAGAGGTCCACGAGCCGGTAGTGAATGTTGTTGCCTTCCCGCCGCGACGCCAGGATGCCCAGATCCGAAAGCCGTTGCAGTTGGTTCGACACGGCCTGGGGCTTCATGCCGAGCGAAGCGGCGAGATCGGTCACGCACAATTCGTCAGCCCGCACCAGAGCGTGCAGCAGACGCAAGCGCGTGTCGTTCGCCAACACCTTGAACACCGCCGCCAAACCGCCCGCCTGGATCGGGGACAACAGCGGCCGATCCTTCAAAGCAGGCTTGGTGCAGCAACCCGCCGCGGGGCTCTTGAGCGTTTTTGCTTTCATGGCGACTCCTTGACTTCCACCATTACACTATAC
>JBAXFO010000527.1:0-4137 GCA_037139885.1 Planctomycetota bacterium | reverse complement strand
CCACACGTGTTTCTGCGAGGCAATCCGGCGACGCCCGGCCCGGCGGTCCCCCGGCAGTTTCTGGGCGTCGCGACGGTGGGCGAACGAGCGCCGTTCAAAAACGGCAGCGGTCGGCTCGAACTCGCCGACGCCATCGTCAGCCGCGACAATCCGCTGACGGCGCGCGTGCTCGTCAATCGCGTGTGGCTGAATCATTTCGGCGCGGGCCTGGTTGACACGCCGAGCGATTTCGGCATCCGCACCGATCCCCCGACACATCCGGAATTGCTCGATCATCTTGCCGCCCGTTTCATGGATGAGGGCTGGTCGCTCAAGAATCTGCATCGCTGGATTGTGCTGTCGAGCACGTACCAATTATCCAGTGCAGAGAATTCGGCCGCCCTTGCCGTCGACCCGGAGAATCGCCTGCTCGCCCGCGCGCCGCGGCGCCGGCTCGATTTCGAGGCCCTGCGCGATTCCGTCTTGGCGGCGTCGGGCGCTCTCGACGCAACGCTCGGCGGCCGGCCGGTCGACATCGCGGGCGAGAAGTCGTCCCCGCGCCGCACGATTTACGGCTTCGTCGATCGCCAAAATCTGCCCTCGCTGTTCCGCACGTTCGATTTCGCCAGCCCCGACGCCACTTCGCCGCAGCGGTATCAAACGACCGTGCCGCAACAGGCGCTGTTCCTGCTCAACAGCCCGTTTCTGCTCGGCCAGGCCAAGGCCTTGTTGAAACGTCCCACGGTCGCCGCGGCCCTGGATCCCGAAGCCAAGATCCGGGCTCTGCACCGCATTCTCTTCGCCCGCGACGCCGACGCGACCGAAGTTCAGCTCGGCGAGTCGTTCGTGCGCGGCTCGACCGACGATCGGCGCGAGGGGCAGCTTTCCGCCTGGGAGAGGTATGGCCAGGCATTGCTGCTGGCGAACGAATTTGTGTTCATCGATTAACCGGAACCCTTGACATGACGCCGCTTCAATCTCTGCTCAACACGCCGCTCACACGCCGGGAATGCCTCACCCGCATGGGCATGGGCTTCGGCTCGCTCGGTCTGGCGGATCTGCTGCATCGCCAGGGCATGCTGCATGCCGCCCCCACTTCGCCGCTCGTCGTGCGGCAGCCGCACTTCCCGGCCAAGGCGCAAAGGGTGATCCACATTTTCGCGAACGGCGGCCCTTCGCATGTCGACACGTTCGACCCCAAGCCTTCGCTGCAGCGCTATGCCGGCCAGCTTCTGCCGCGCGAAAATCTCCGAACCGAACGCCGCACGGGAGCGGCGTTTCCTTCGCCCTGGCGGTTTCGGCGATACGGCCAGGCGGGCATCGAAGTCAGCGATCTCTTCCCGCATCTGGGCCAGTGCGTCGACGATATGTGCATCATCCGATCGATGCACGCCAACGTCCCCAATCACGAACCGTCGCTGCTGCTCATGAATTGCGGAGAGCCCCGGCAGATCCGCCCCAGCTTCGGGTCGTGGATCACCTATGGCCTGGGCAGCGAAAACCAAAATCTCCCAGGCTTCATCGCCATGTGCCCCGGCGGCTATCCCATCCAGGAAACGCAAAACTGGCAGTCGGGATTTCTCCCAGGAGCGTATCAAGGAGCCTACATCAACACCGCGGAGTCGACGCTCGAACGCCTGATCGAAAACATCCGCAACCGGTCCGTGACCTCGGCTCAGCAGCGTCAGCAACTCGACCTTCTGCAAGAGCTCAACCGCCGCCATCAAGCGGCCCGGGCGAACGACGCGCAACTCGAATCGCGCATCCAGTCGTTCGAGCTCGCTTTCGGCATGCAGCGCGACGCCGAGGACGCCTTCGACATCACCCGCGAGACGCAGCGCGTCCGCGACATGTACGGCCCCGGCACGCAAGCCCGCCAGCTTCTCATCGCCCGGCGCCTGCTCGAAAAAGGCGTCCGTTTCATTCAGGTTTGGTCGGGCGCCGACCAACCGTGGGACAATCACGACGACATCGAAACCCAGCACGGTCGACTCGCCCGCGAATGCGACCGTCCCCTGGCGGCGCTGCTGATGGACCTCAAACAGCGCGGCATGCTCGACAGCACGCTCGTGATCTGGGGCGGAGAATTTGGCCGCACGCCCGTGGTCGAGCTGCCGACGCCCGGCGTCAACGCCGGCCGCGTCAACGGCCGCGACCACAATCACTGGGGCTTCTCGATGTGGCTTGCCGGCGGCGGCGTCAAAGGAGGCATGACGTACGGCGCCACTGACGAATTCGGTTTCCAGGCCGTCGAAAATCGCGTCCACATTCACGACCTGCACGCGACGCTCTTGCATCTCCTCGGCTTCGATCACGAACGCTTCACGTACCGCTATGCCGGACGCGACTTCCGCCTCACCGACGTGCATGGGCATGTGGTGCACGATATCATCGCCTAATCGGTTGGGCTTAAATGCTTTTCAGGAGGCGTTCGATCAACTTGTCTTCGACGGATTCGCTTGCGATTCAAAACTCACGCCGGTGATCAACATCGCGTCCAGCAAGTCGAAACTCCCGTTGTGTTGGTAAACAATCACCGTTCGGCCCTTCTCGGGCGGCGCCAGGATGAAGTCGCGGCCGATCACGGGAATGCGTCTGCCGTCGGCGATTTCGAGAGTGAACGGCTGGAAGGGAGCCGCGAAAATGCACTTTTTGATTTCGTCAACCGTCATGGCGAAAATCCTTAAATGGAAACGAGCGAGGCCTCGCGAATTCTATCGGCTCGGACGAGTGAATCAAAGTCTGTCCGTAAGTCGCCAATTGAGGACCGTCCTCCGATTCGCGAATAGCCGCGCTCGCCGTCCATGAGGCGTCGATCGATTCCATTTTCTCCTAGCATTCCCTAGCGGGATGCTTTACGTTGATGAGGCCGAAGCGATCCCCGTGCGAACCATCGACGACAGCGACACCGGCGCCGTGCTGCGACAAACCCTTGCCGTGTTGCATGAACAAGCCCAGCAAACGCTCGTTCGCTCGCCGCATCCGGTCGTGGGGCGGCATGGCCAATCGCAAGTCCAGGCCCTATCGCGGAGCCTCGAATGACCCCGCTCGCCGCCCACGAATTGGTCGACGTGATCGACGACGCCGGCAACACTGTCGGCGTCGTCACGCGCCGCGAAATGCGGCTCAACCGGCTGCCGCATCGCTGCACCTATGTCCTCGTCTTCAATACTCGCGGCGAACTCTTCATCCACCAGCGCACGCCCATCAAAGACGTCTACCCCTCCTATTGGGATATCTGCGTCGGCGGCGTGCTCGCGGCGGGCGAGACGTTCGATCAGGGCGTGCTGCGTGAGATCCAAGAGGAAATCGGCGTCGAGGCCCAGGTGGAGTCGCTTTTTCCGTTTCACTTCAACGATGCGCGCACCATCGTGCAGGGCATGGTTTACAAGACCACCCACGACGGCCCGTTTCGATTGCAGCCCGAAGAGATTGTCGCCGGCGAATTCGCGAGCGTGGCCGACGTGCTGCGGCGCACGACGAGCGTCCCGTTCTGCCCCGACGGCGTTGAAGTTCTCAAGCGCTACCTGGCGCTGGGCTCCGCTTGAGCGTGCTCGCCTTGAAACGCCGAGCCTTTCGCGTCTGCCGCGGCCGCCGTCCCCCGTTTGTCGCGGTGTTTGACGGCCGGCGCCGCGTCACTTTCACCGTTTGCCCCGGTGAATGACGGTGCGGCGCCCGCCATCATCGCCGCCACCCGTTCCTTCGCCTCAACCCATTCCCGTTTCGCCTCCGCGATCTCCTCCGGAGTCAACGGCCGATCGTCATCGTCCACTTCCGCAAACATCCCCGCCGCCGCCGCCGGATCGCGCAACGCCAACGCCAGTTGCTCGGTCCGCGTCTCCGCCACCGCATCGACCATGACATTCGCCGCCCCCACCGGCACCCCGGCCAACAACTCCGTACACGCCGCCGCCGGCACCCAAGACTCCTGCGTCACCTCCCATTCCTCCGCGTCCATTCGGTCTGGCTCCACGACCGGCTTCGGCTTCCCCACGGCATACTGCAGCACCAACTTCGCCGCCCCCAAATCCCCCGCCATGGCCTTCCCGAGCAACACTCCCATGAGTTGCTCGATCGCCTCCACCGTCACCGCCCGCTGCACCGCCTCCCGCATCGCCGCCAACCGCCGCCCAAACGGATTCCCCGGCCCCCCTTTAT
>JBAXFO010000526.1:0-4139 GCA_037139885.1 Planctomycetota bacterium | reverse complement strand
CCCTTGAGATTCCCGAGGACGGCTTTCTCGTTCTCGCGGTCAGCTCGCACGATTCGCGCAAACGATTCGGCGAAATCGAGGGAGCGATTTGCGCCCTCGCCGAAGAATTCCCGATCTACGGAATCTTCACGGGCATTCGGCCCCACACACATACCCTCAACCGCAACATCCGCTTTATGGGACACGTCGCCGACGCCGAACTTCGGCAACTCTACTCGACCTGCGACGCGTACGTGAACTGGTCCGCGGCCGAGGGATTCGGACTGCCGGTCGTCGAAGCGCTTGCGTGCGGAGCGCGCGTGATCGTGCCGCACGACACGGCAGCGCTACGCGAAGTCGGCGGCCGGCACATCCTCTCGCCGACGCAGACGAGCCGTGCTGGCCTGATCGCCCTCTTACGCGAACTTTGCCAAAAACGTCCGCCTCGCGCCAAGATCGCGGATTTGAGCGCTTTCAATTGGGATCGCAGCGCTCGCTCCATCGATGAGCGTCTTTGGCGCCCGACTGCCCAGACCAAAGAGATACGGCTTCGAATCGGCGCGTGAACCGAAATTCCTTTCGAAAATCGGGGCGCCAGAAAACGCGCGAGGCGAAGAGATCGGACGAATCCACCATGAATCATCGAACGCTGATCATCCCGTGCGGCGGCTTGGGCACGCGTCTATCGGCCTATCCTTTTCCCAAATGTTTGCTTCCTGTCGCGCAGCGGCCGATCCTGTTTCAAATCATGCAGGCATGGCGAACCGCCATCGATCACGTCGTTCTCGTCTTGAATCCCCAGAACGAACGTCTCGTGCGCCGCTATGTCGAGACGTATTGGACGGACTCCCTTCCCATCGACTTCGCCTTGCAGCGGCAACCGACGGGAACCTATTTCGCCGTTCGTGAAGGGCTCAAGTTCGCGAGGTCGCCTCGCGTCATCCTCAATTGGTGCGATCTTTATCCGACGTCCATTCCCGATGACGACCAACTCTCCGCGGGTAATCTCGCGTTCACATCGGATCGGGCGGAACATTGCCGATGGGAATATCGCGAGGGTCGCTTTCGTCGTCGAAGCGATAGGTCGGTTCTCCGCCAAGGCGTGTTAGGGATATTCGCGTTCGAGCGATTCGAAAGCGTGTTTCTCGATGATTGGCAGCCGGGTTCCGACGGCGAAATCGAGATCCTGGAAGCGTTTGATCCTCGACAGATCGGTCCGCTGACGTGGGAAGGGTTCGTCGACGTCGGCGACGTGTCGCGCTATGGCTGCGAGATTCGCGCCGCAGACGATGCCGGATTGCGCGCCTTCGGGTCGGGCGCGACACTCGAATGGCGCTCCGACCGGATCGTCAAAAGGCATGCCGACGCCAGCCGCGCATCCGCGGAAACGAATTGGTACGCCCAGGCGGATGTCGATTTCGTGCCGCGGGTTTATCGAACCCAGCCGCTCACACTCGAACGCCTGGACGCCGAGCCGTGCAGTCAATGGTTGGCCGCCCGTCCGACGGCCGCGTCCGAATCCACAATCGTCGGCGGCCTTTTCGATTTGGCCCGGCGAATTCACCAGTGTCAGCCGCCACGATCCGCCTGCCTGGGCGCTGTGCGGGCTCATTATCTCGGAAAAACGCGCGATCGCCTTCAGCGTGTCCGCTTTCTCATCGATCCCTTGCGCGCGGCCGTGCAATCGATCGACGGCGTGCCCGCGGCTTGCCCCTTTGACTTGCTCGACCGACTCGAACTGTCAATCGCGGACATTTTCCCCGATCAATTCCACTTCATCCACGGCGACTTGCAACTCTCCAACACTTTGATCGACAATCGGGAACGATTTTTCGCGATCGATCCACGCGGTTCATTCGGCGACGGCGGCCCGTTCGGCGACGCGCTCTACGATTTCGCCAAAATCTACTATGGTCTCTGCGGCAATTACGATCGCTTCAGCCGCGGCGCCAACTCGTTTACCTTGGCCCCCGATGGCGGTCTCCAACTCGAACCGCTCCTGCCTCCAGCGATCGTCGATCGCCGAAGAAGACTCTTCGCCGCCCAGCTTCACCGCGTTCCCTATTTAAAACGATCGATGCAGGCGGTCGATATCGTTCACGCTTTGATTTGGTTGTCCGTCAGCGACTTCATCGCCAACGACGTTTTGAGCAGCAGCTACGCTTACTTCCGGGGCGCCCAGCTACTCTGCAACGCCCTTTCGACCGCAACCCAAAAGAACAACGTACGCTTTGGAGCTTAGACAATTTTTTGAGTCGACCGCCGTAACGGCAGTTGGCCGTTCGAACGAGCGAAAGGACGGCATTCTTTGCAATTTCCCAGCCAGGATGGATATTGGAACGCGACGGCCGAATTTGTGAAATCCCACTATCGCGAGGGAGAATCGCTCCTGGGCCCCGCGGAGTTCGCGGAGATCATCCCCGTCACCCACGCTTACGGCGCAAGTTTTTGCGGCAGCGATCAACCCTATTCCTGGGTCGTCCTTCATAAGGGCATGTTGGACGACATCGCCCATCGCTTTTTGATGAGCCTCGAGAGCGGGTATCGTCCCGTGTTCGCCAATGAAGTTTTCGTCGTGTTCGCCATGGCGCAGCGCCTTACCGCGGTCGATCTGTCGTCGAGCCACTATCGATCCTTCCAGGAGCAACTCGCCAAGCACGTGGAAAAGAAGCGGCCCGAACGTGCGTTGTTGTCGCTCGTTCGCCGCTGCGCTTGGCTTCGCAACATGGATCTTCAGCGTCGTTTGCGGCGAAGCCGGCTCCTAGCGCCTCATCCCTTTTATTACTTTGGTGAATTCGGCTTTTTCAATTTCTTCGTGCTCGGAGGATTACAGCAGCTCTTCCGCGACCAACCTCGCGTTCAACTCGATGTCATGACCTTTCCTCATTACGGTCAACTTTTGGAAAGCGCCTTTCCCGCCAATGTCCGTTGCCGTACTCTTCCTTATTCTTTCCTGGAACCCCTTCGAATCGGCCATCGGATGCGCGATCCCGAGTTGATGCGCCGCGTTCGGAAGATGGGATATCGCCGCTCGCTGCACACGCTTCTCAAGTCGTTGCCGCCCGATGGATCGCATTTCAAAGATCTGACCTATATCGACCTTCGGATGCCGCTCGAACAACCGCTTCCTGGCGACGCGGGCAATCGGTTTGTGAGCATCTTTCCACGCAATCGCACGAGTTGGGCCTTCAAGAACTTCACGGCAGCCGAATGGCGCGACATCGCTGGCGTCGTCATGGACCATTGTCCCTACCCGATCGTCGTTCACGGCATTCGCGCCGAATCGCTCGATTTGCCGGCGAATCCGCGGTTCCTGTTTCCGCGCGACCCGCTCGAGCAGATCGCGTATTTGAATCGATCGATTTGTTTTCTCTCGCCCGATTCGGGCATGGTGCAGTTCGCAATGAACTGCCGATGCGATACGCTCGTTCTGGGCGGATGTCCGCACTTCAGCGCCTATCTCGCCTACAACCCCTTCCAGCGACGTCTGGAAATGACTTCTCGCGATTTCGAATTCTTGCCTTACGTCGAACGTTTCGTGAAGGAGTCGATGAACGCGACAAATCAAGCAGCGTGCTCCCCGCTTTAATGTCTAACGGATGAAGTTCTCGGCCATTTGTCCGAGAAGCTTCGGCGAAACGAAGCTTCGGTATTATGCGGCTTGGGCGCAGTCTCTGCCGCGGGCGATTGACATAAGTCATCGACACAGTCGTCCGCCTGGTCGAACCGCCGAACGTCGAAACGTCCCGCGCGCTTGCGGTGGGGTTGCACGCGGACGCTTACGCGCAAAGTGCGGTGACGCAATGCGGTCAGCGACGGCGCCGAAACGGTTTCCGAAATGACGCAGTGATTTCTGCGCGGTTTATAAGTACCGAAAGAACTGGTTCGGCAGTGCCGAGAACTTGCGGAACCTTCCAGCGATGTCGATCACCGCACCCTACATCGCGAGTGAGCCAGCGGCCGACTTCGACGAAGGCGAATTCACTTGAGGCCCAATTGTGAATTCTTCGATGAGGCCCGAATTGAGTTGCAATTTCGTGACGCTATGTGACAATATTTGTTATTTATTCGCAAATGCCCCTCTCGAAACGACGCTCGAATTCACGCTTGGAGTTCCGACATGGCGGGCTTGCAACGTTTTCACAATCCGTTTCGATGGC
>JBAXFO010000525.1:0-4151 GCA_037139885.1 Planctomycetota bacterium | reverse complement strand
TTCCGCACGACACTCATCCATGGAAGGAACGAGATGCTTCGCGGACTTTACAGCGTTGCTGGCGCCCTTGAGATTGCCGGACGCAATCACGAAGTGGTCGCCGAGAATCTCGCGAACATCGCGACCCCCGGCTATCGCCGGCAGGGGACATTTTTCGATATGTCCCAGTTCGCTTCGAACTCAACCTCCACCACTTCGCAGCCCAACGCACGCCCCCCCCGGGCCTCGCAATTTACCTACGTCGATGGCGGCCCGCTGCAGCAGACGAACAATCCCCTCGATCTCGCCCTCGTCGGCAATGCGTACTTCGTGCTCGATTCGCCGAGCGGCCCCGTTTATACGCGCAACGGCTCCTTCGAAATCGGTCCCGGCGGCGAACTGCAGGCGCGCGGCAGCGGCTACCGCGTTCGCGGCCAGGGCTCGCAGATCTCGTTGCCGCAAAATGTCTCGTCGATCGAGGTGGCCGCTGATGGCACGATCTCAGCCAATGGGGCGCCGCTCGGCCGACTAGAACTCGCCTCGTTCGCCCAGACGGATTCGCTGCAGCGCGTCGGGCCCACGCTGTTTCAAGGAACGGCTCCGCAAACGCCGACGCCCGGCTCGTATCGCATCGAGCAAGGTTTCAAGGAAGGGTCCAACGTCCAGGCCGTGCAGGAAATGGTCACCATGATGGTCGGCATGCGGCACTACGAAGCCGCCCAGCGATCGATGCGGGCCATCTCCGAAGCGGTCGCCCAGAACACACGGACGCAATCGTAAGGAGTACGCGATGATTCGAGCCTTCCATACCAGTGCGTCCGGCATGAGCGCCCAGCAATTGGTGCTGGACAATACGTCGAACAATCTCGCCAACATGAACACGACCGGCTTCAAACGCAGCCAGCTCGAATTCCAGGATCTCCTCTATTCGACGCTCCGTCGCCCCGGCGAAACCTCCGTCCAGGGCCAACAAATCCCCACGGGCGTGCAGATCGGCAACGGTGTGCGCGTCGCCGGCAACACGCGGCTCTTCACCAATGGCGCCCTCGAAAACACCGGCAACAGCTTCGACATCGCAATCGAAGGCGAAGGCTTCTTCCAGATCACCAACCCCACCGGCGGCATCCGCTACACGCGCGACGGCTCTTTCCGCCCCAACGCCAGCGGGCAACTCGTCACCTCCGAAGGTTACTTCGTGGAGCCTCGCATCACGCTGCCGCAAGACACCATCGCCCTGTCCGTCGGCACCGACGGCACGGTCACGGCGACCACCTCGGGCTCGCCCACGAGTCCCACGCAAGTCGGCCAACTCACGATCGTCCGCTTCGCCAATGCTTCGGGCCTGAGCGGCGAAGGCCGCAACCTGTTCGCCGAGACCGTCGCCTCGGGCACGCCGCAAGTGGCGACGCCCGGTCAAAACGGCACGGGCACTCTGCGCAACAGCTTCCTGGAACGCTCCAACGTCGAAGTCGTCAACGAGCTCGTGAACCTGATCCAGGCGCAACGAGCCTACGAGTTCAACACGAAGGCCGTGCGCGTCGCGGATGAAATGCTGTCGTACACCAACGATCTGGTCCGGTGATCCATGAACCGCATCATTCTCATCGCCGTCGCTGCGAGCGTGCTCCTGGGAGCGCACGTGCGAAAGGCCTGCTCGCAGGAATTCGGCGATGTCGTCACCATCACCTTGCTGGCGACGGCGTCGATCGAAGAACCGATCGTCACGCTCGGGAAGGTGGCGACGCTCAAGGGAGGCCCGGCGTCGCTGCGTTACAAGATCGCGAAGCTTGACCTCATCGAAATGAAGCTCGGCGAAGCCCGGCGGACCATCGCGCTCGAACAAGTCCGCTTCCGCTTGTTGCTCGCCGGCGTCGATGAAAGCCGCTTCCGTTTGACGGGGGCCAAGACCGTGACGCTGCACGAAAACGCCGAGCCGCTCTCGGGCCGGCAAATTCTCAAGGCAGCGGAAGGCGTTTTGCGGCAAGCGTATTCGCTCAATGCGGGGAACACGACGTTCGCCGTTGTCGGCCATCCGGTCGTGCCGTCGCTGGCGCTCGAGCCGGAGGATCGCGTTCGGCTCGAAGCCAAGCTCGCCGAGCCGGCGCCGGCGAGCGGGCTTGTGAAGGTGAACGTGTCGATCATCGTGAATCAGCGAGTGCACGACGTGGCGGCGGTGCAATTTGATGTGACATCCACCGGCGCCGCCCCGAAGCGCTTCGACGCGAATGTCCAGCAAACATCCCTCAGCGCTTCACCCGCAAAGGATTTGCGGACGGTGCTGATCAAGGCTCGCGATTCGGTGAAGATTATCGCAATCCTCGGTTCCGCTCGCATTGAAGCGACGGGCGAGGCGCTGCAGGAAGGCCGGGCTGGCGAAGTGATCCGCGTGCGGAATCTGGAATCCAATCGCATCGTCCACGGGCGCGTCGAGGAAGGCGGCGCCGTGGTCGTGGAATATTGACACCCGCGTCCGCCATGAAGGAGGCATGCCGGACGCTCCCCAACCAGGAATTGCCATGACTTCGCGAATCGTATTGCTCGTCGTGACGCTCGTCGGTCTTGCACCGGCGGTTGCGCGAGCCGATTGGATCTGGGATCGCCGCGACCCGCAGCAGGCGAATCTCTTTATGGATTTGCGCGCCCGCCGTGTGGGCGATGTGCTCACGCTCCTCATCGACGAAAACACCGGTTTCGAAGGCCAGGAAAAACGCGAAATGGAAAAGAAGACCAACGCCAGCGGGTCGATCAGCGGCACGGGGAGTTCCTCGTCGCTCGGCACCGTGCTGCGCAGCTTCGCCTTCGATCTGGGCGGCAAGAACGAATCCAAACGCGGCTTCGACGGCAAAGCGAACAGCACCATCGACCGCCGCTTCACCGATCGGATGTCGGTCGTCGTCATCGGCGTGCAGCCCAACGGCAACATCATCGTCGAAGGTTACCGGCAGCGCGTCATCAATCGCGAAATGCGCACGCTCCGCATCGTCGGCATCGCCCGGCCGAACGACATCGGCCCGTTCAACACGCTGCAGTCGCAGTTTTTGGCGAACATGCAGGTCAGCTATTTCGGCCGCGGCCCCGATACGAATTACACGAATCAGAACTGGGGCGGGCGGATTTTCAACGTGTTGTGGCCGTATTAGATCCTCGCCGGACCGTGCAAAGAGTTTGTGGGGCACGTTTTTAACGTGCCTGAGTTAGCACGTTGAAAACGCGCCCCACACCGAGCAACCCAAGAATCGGAATGCGACTTATGCCCAAGACCATCCACCGCTGGCTGACGACGATCATCTGCCTCATTACGGCAGGCGGCCCATGCTACGCCGATGTGCGCATCAAGGATCTGATCGAACTCGAAGGCGCCCACAGCAATCAACTCGTGGGCGTCGGCCTTGTCGTCGGCCTCAACGGCACCGGCGGCCGGAACACGACCACGCAACAAATGGCCATCGACATGCTCAACCGCTTCGGCATCACGACGCGGTTTCAATCCGACACCAAGGGCGACACCGTTTACAAGACGGGCAACATCTCCGTCGTCACGGTGACGGCGAACCTCGGCCCCTTTTCGCGCGCCAGCAGTTATGTCGACGTCACCGTCTCGGCGTTCGACGACGCCACCAGTCTTCAGGGCGGGCAGCTCATCCGCACCCCCCTCAAGGGCATCGACAATGTCGACTACGTCGTCGCTCAAGGCGATATCTCCGCGAGCGGTTTCTCGTTCACCGCATCCGGCGGCGGCACCGGCACCGCGGCGGCGGCGCAGAAGAATCACCCGACCGTGGGCCGCGTTCCGGGCGGCGGTCTGGTCGTCAACGAAGCCCGCAGCAAAGTTCTCTGCAACGGCCATTTCCGCATGATGCTGCGTCCCTCGGCCGCCGATTACAACACCGCCCGCGCCATCGCCCGGGCCGTCAACGATCGCTATCCCGGCTCCTCCTTTGCGGTCGACGCCGGCACGGTGCACGTTTACGCGCCGCCGGAATGCTGCATGAATCTCGTGTCGTTCATCAGTGAGATCGGCATGCTCGAAGTGCGGCCCGATACTCCCGCTCGCGTCGTCATCAACTCGCGCACGGGCACGATCGTCGCCGGGCACAATGTGAAGGTCGCCACCGTCGCCCTCACGCACGGAAACCTCGCGGTCGTCGTCAACAACGAACCGGTGGCTTCGC
>JBAXFO010000524.1:0-4152 GCA_037139885.1 Planctomycetota bacterium | reverse complement strand
GCCCGTTGGCAGTGTACCTCTGCCGACACTTCGGTTCAAGGAGCGGGCCTGGGGTAAGCCGCTCACGCTGGCGGCTTGCTCCACGAAATTGGAGCCGTTCATAAACTCTCTGAAGACATTCCTTCGCCCCAATAACTCTTCACGAGGGCTCGCAGTGATTCCCTTTCTCACCGTTCTCCTGGCGATCTCAGGCACGGGACAAGTCGACACTCAAGGCAGAACCGAGCGGATCGAGCTTTGGGAGAAACGAGCTCCCCTCGGCGATGGCGACAAGGTCGAAGAGACGCCGGTGTGGATCACGGTGCATCATCCCAAAACGCCCAACGGCACGGCGATCGTCATCTGTCCGGGCGGCGGTTATGGGGGCTTGGTCACCGGCGCGGAAGGCCATGGCATCGCAAAGTGGCTGAATGGCCACGACATCACGGGTGTGGTGCTGGAATATCGCCTTCCCAAGGGTCGCTCGCAGGTGCCGCTCCTCGATGCGCAGCGAGCGGTGCGGACGGTGCGGGCTCATGCTGCGGACTGGAAACTCGATCCCGCGAAGATCGGCATCATGGGGTTCTCGGCAGGGGGACATCTCGCGTCGACGGCGGGCACCAAATTTGACGCGGGCGTTGCGGATGCGAAGGATGCGGTCGCACGCGTCAGCAGCCGGCCCGATTTCATGATTCTCGTTTACCCGGTCATCACGATGGGCCCCAAGGGCCATGGCGGTTCGCGGAACAATTTGCTCGGTAAGACGCAAGACGACAAGCTCGTGGCTTCGTTTTCGAACGAGAAGCAAGTGACCGCGAAAACGCCGCCGGCCTTTCTCGCTCATGCAAAAGACGACGGCCCCGTGCCGCCGGAAAACAGCCGCATGTTTGCGGACGCGCTGCGCGAGCACAAGGTGGCGGTGGAGTATCTGGAGCTTCCTTCCGGCGGCCATGGGCTGAACGGTTACAAAGGTCCGATGTGGGACGCCTGGCAAACCCAATCGTTGGCGTGGCTGGCGAAGATGAAATTCGTCCCGGCGACGAAATGATCGTGAATGTGGGGGAAAGGTTTGATAAGGTCCAAGGGTGAGTCCGCCAACAAGGAAACGCGAGCGATCGCGTCCCGCGTAGAGGTTTTTCGATGACGATGTTCCTACAGCGCGCCGCGCTCGTGATGGCGGCTCTGACGGCTGCGGACGTTCGCGGCGCGGACGAACCGGTTTCGTACAACCGCGATATTCGGCCGCTTCTCTCCGACAATTGTTTCGCCTGCCATGGCCCGGCGACGAAGAAGGCGGGCCTGCGGCTCGATGTCTTTGGCGACGCCAGCAAACCCGCGCGCAGCGGTCGCGTGCCGATCGTGCCGGGCAAGCCGGGGGAGAGCGAAGTCATCGCCCGCATCTTCGCGGCCGACAAAGACGCGGTGATGCCGCCGCCCGGTTCGCACAAAACGCTCAAGGCGCATGAGAAGGCGCTCCTCAAAACGTGGATCGCGCAAGGGGCGGTTTATCAGAAGCACTGGTCGTTCGAGCCGCCGCAGAAGGTCGCCGCCCCCGCCAACGGCTTCAGCAATCCGATCGATGCGTTCATCGTCGCGCGGTTGCAGAAGGAGAAGCTGAAGCTCGCGCCGGAAGCCGATCGGCCGACGCTCATTCGCCGCGTGGCGTTCGCCCTGACGGGGTTGCCGCCGACGCTGGCCGAGGTGGAGGCGTATCTGGCGGATTCGTCGCCGCGAGCGTATGAGGCCATGGTCGATCGCTATCTCGAATCGAAGCATTTTGGCGAGGAGATGGCCCGGCATTGGCTCGACATCGCCCGCTACGGCGACACCCATGGCCTGCATCTGGACAACGAACGGCAGATGTGGCTTTATCGCGACTGGGTGGTCAAGGCGTTCAACAGCAATCTGCCGTTCGATCGCTTTACGGTCGAGCAAGTGGCCGGCGACCTGTTGCCCAGCGCGACCTCGGAGCAACTCACCGCCACCGGATTCAATCGCTGCAACGTGACCACCGGCGAGGGGGGCTCGATCGACCAGGAATGGGTGTTCCGCAACGCGGTTGACCGCACCAGCACCATGATGCAGGCCTGGCTCGGTTTGACCGGCGGCTGCGCCGTCTGCCACGACCACAAGTTCGACCCGATTTCCGCGAAGGAATACTATTCGCTCTATTCCTTCTTTTACTCCGTGGACGGTCCCGCTCTCGACGGCAACAAGCTGCTCACGGAACCGGTCGCCAAAGTGCCGCTGCCGGAGCAAAACGCGCAACTCCAAGAGATCGAAGCCAAGATCGCCAAAGCCAGGCAGGATCTGGCCGAGAAGAAGAAGGCCGCTCCGTTCGCCGAGCCGACGGACGAGAAGAAGCAGGCGGATCCGCTCCATTCGTTTCAGGCCTGGCTCAAGGAGAATGCCGGCAAGGACGTGAAAGGGGCGCCGGCTGCGATCAATGGCGTGCTCAAGAAAGCCGTCAAGCTTACGCCCGAAAGCGAGACGATCCTCCGCGATTATTTCGTCGAATATGTCTGCGCCGACACCAAGCCGATCTTCTTGCCGCTGAACGAACGAGTCATCGAGATGACGAAGCAGCGCGACGCCCTCAACGGCTCGATTCCAGGGACGTTCATCTTCAAGGAGACGGCGCCGCGACCGACGTTCGTGATGATGCGCGGGGCGTACAACAAGCCGGGTGCGGCGGTGGAACCCAATACTCCCGAAGCCCTGCCGCCGCTCAAAAAGGCCGGGGCCCGGGCGACGCGGCTCGATCTCGCGAACTGGCTCGTCGCCCCCGAGAATCCGCTCACGGCGCGCGTGGCCGTCAATCGCTTCTGGCAACAGTTTTTCGGAACCGGTCTGGTGCCGTCGAGCGACGAGTTCGGCACCCAGGGACAACTCCCCAGTCACCCCGAATTGCTCGATACGCTCGCCGTTGGGTTCCGCGAGCAGAAATGGGATGTGAAGGCGCTGACCCGCCTGATGCTCACCTCGGCCACGTTCCGCCAGGCGTCGAACGTCTCGCCCGACCTTCTGAAACGTGATCCGGACAATGTTTTGTACGCTCGCGGGCCGCGGTTTCGCCTTGATGCGGAACAGCTTCGCGACAACGCCCTGTTCGTCAGCGGGCTCATGAATCCGCAGATGGGGGGCCGCGGCGTGAGGCCGTATCAGCCGCCGCGAATCTGGGAACCGGTGGCGTTCGTCGGGTCGAACACCGGGAATTATACGCAAGATAAAGGCCCTGCCCTCTATCGCCGGAGCATTTACGTATTCTTCAAACGCACGGCCCCGCCGCCGTTCATGGTCAATTTCGACGCCCCCAATCGCGAGTCGCTGTGCAGCCGCCGCGAGCGGAGCAACACGCCGCTGCAAGCGCTTCAGTTGATGAACGACGTGCAGCATGTGGAAGCCGCCCGCGCGCTCGCGGAGCGGATTGTCACCGAAGGGGGCAAGACGCCCGCCGAACGCATTCGCTTCGCCTATCGGGTCGTGCTCGCTCGGCTCCCCGAAGCGGCTGAGGCGGAGCTGGTGGCGGCGCGGTTGCAGAAATATCTCGAACGCTACACGGCCGATCCCACGGCGGCGGGCAAACTGATCCGCTACGGCGATTCCCCCCCGCGGCCCGGGCTTTCGGAACCCGAGATCGCCGCCTATACGATGATCGCGAATCTGTTGTTGAACCTGGACGAGACCGTGACGCGGAATTAGCAAACGGAAGGTGGATCCATGAACCTTTTCGACCCCCATCGCGCCCTCACGCGCCGCCAGTTTTTCGGCACGACCGGCCTCCCGCTGGGCAGCCTTGCGCTCAATCTGCTGATGAACGATCGCGCCAAAGCTCAAGCCCCGAGCCGCGTGCATCCGCCTCTGCCCGGGCTGCCGAATCTGCCGGTGAAAGCCAAATCGCTCATCTATCTCCACATGAACGGCGGCCCCTCGCAGCTCGATCTCTGGGATTACAAACCGACGCTGCACGCCCATTTCGATCAAGATTTGCCCCCCAGCGTGCGTCGCGGCCAGCGCATCACCACCATGACCAGCGGCCAGGCGCGCTTTCCGGTGGCGCCGTCGAAATTCCGCTTCACGCGTTCGGGTCAGTGCGGCACGTGGGTCAGCGAACTGTTGCCGCACACCGCCCGCATCGTCGACGACATCGCCCTCGTGAAGACCGTCCACACC
>JBAXFO010000523.1:0-4162 GCA_037139885.1 Planctomycetota bacterium | reverse complement strand
GTCCACGGTTCCTTCCTCGTCGGCTTCGTTCTCGTGGCGTTGTTCTGGCTCGGCGGCGTACTCGAATCGCTCCGCGATCGCGGCTTCGGCGCGACGCTCCGCACCCCGGCCCTGCATCGGCCTTTCCTCGCTCTGGTCGTCGGCTTCGTGGCGATGTCGTTCGCGAATCCGCATGGTTGGCGCGCGATCCCCGAAGTCTTCGCGTTCGCGCAGCTTCCTCCGGTGCGGACCATGACCGAATGGCAGCCGATGGCGTTCTCTCGTGGTCCTGGTGGGCATTGGGGCTATCTTGCGATCCTCATCCTCATCGCCCTCACGCAACTGGCCAGCCCGCGCGTTTTTCAGCCAACGCCGCTTCTTCTCCTGGCCACGTTCGGGCTATGGCCGCTCGTGCAGGAACGGCTCATGACGTGGTGGTGCATGCTGGTTCCGGTCGTCCTTCTGCCGGTCTGGGCCGACCTCGTCGTCGTTGGCCCCGAAACCGCAGCACGTTGGACGAGCGTGCTCAGCTTGCGGAAGACGATCATCGCCGCCGGGATCGTCATCGTCGGCCTGGTGTGGACGAATCTCTTCCAACTTCTCCTCGGCCATGAACCGACGCCGCTGCCGGTCGCCGTCGCGCCGGCCACGCTCTGGCCCGTCACCGACGATGTCCTGCACGGCCGCGCTGTCGGCGACACGGGCGACGCTCAAAGGCTCGCCAGCAACCCCCTCGCGCAGGCCCTGACGACGAGCCTGAAAACTTACCCCAGCGGCCAGTTTCGCGGCTCCATCTTCGTGCCCGAAGCGATGGGGGATTATCTCATCTGGTCGCTGCCTGCTTATGCCCCGGTCATGGTTTACTCGCACGTGCACGTCTTCCCGTCGCGTTACTGGGATGATTACCGAGAAGTCTTGTTCGGCCGGCCGGGTTGGAAAACCGTGCTGGACCGGAGCGACGTCAATCTCGTCATCGCGCCGGTCGAACCATGTCGGGAACTGTTCGAGAAGTTGAAAGCCGATCCGAACTGGACGGTCATTTTGGAGCCGACGACGGAAGCGAAACCACGCTCGCAGCGCCTCTTCGCCGTTCTGCGGAAGTCGCCGCTGCGGTGAAACGCCGACATGTCAATGCACGCTTGCCGTGAAATCTTCGATCGACAGATCTTCATTCACATGCCGGGCGGTGAACGAACCGCTGTAGACGGCCGCGCTTAAAATCGAAGGTGCGAACATGCCGACAAGATCGCCGGCGACGTAAACGTTGGGGTTCGCCGTCTGCGCGGTTTGCGGATTGACGCGGAAGACGCCGTTCTCGATCAAACCCAGGCGCTCCGGCAGATCGGACGTCACGGCCGCCGGCGGATGATAGAGGATCGCCTGGCGCGCAAGATGGGTGTTGTTGTCGAACACGACCCGGGTCAATTGCCCGGCCGCGTGCTCGAAGCGGGCGATCGTCTGATCGAAGAGCGGCACCCGGTTTTTGTGGAGGAGAGTCCGTTCGTTGAAATCGATTTGCGGGGCGCCGTTCGTGAGCAAGACGACATCGCTGCTCCACGAACGCAGCACGGCCAAGGTGCGAAAGACGCCGGGATTATTGCCCAGATACGCGAGCGGCTTGTCTCGGTACTCCCACGCATGGCAATACGGGCAGGGGAAAATGCTCGTGCCCCAGCATTCCGCTAGCCCCGGAATCGCCGGCAGCGCGTCGGCCACGCCCCCGGCAAGGAGCAACTTTCGCGCACGGTGAATCTGTCCTTTCGCCGTCCCCACCGACAGGATCCAGCCATGCGTGCTCGCGTCGACGACGGTATCGTCAATGATCTCGACGTTGGGATACGCCCGCAACTGCTCACGGGCGGCGCTGCGGATGTCGCCGGGCGGGACATTGTCGCGCGTGAGAAAGCCGTGGCTGACAGGGGCGACCGCGCTGCGCGGGTGGCCGGCGTCGATGACCAGCACGCGCCGCCGCGCCAGGCCTAGCAACAACGCAGCGCTCAAGCCCGCCGGTCCGCCGCCGACGATGATGACGTGATAATGAGACGTGAGCGACATGGTGGAGTTTCCGTTAACGGCTCCGAACCCGCGAACGCTGACGTGTGCGATCGACGACCGACAGCACATGTCAACGTTTCGCGGAACGCGAAGCCTTTAACAAGAAGACGTTACTTCACGGTAATGAGCTTATCTTCCTTCGGAAACGTTTCGAGCTTCAGCCCCTTGAACTGCACCTCTTGCGGAACTTTGTTCGAATGAAGCTGCAACCCGATCGGGCCGGCTTCGATGTAGTCGACGCGGGGATCGCGCCAATCGACGATGGCGATGCCGTTGGCGGCGACGCGGACGCGATTGCCCTGGGCGAGGATCTCGATATCGTTCCAGTCATGCTGTTTGCCCTTGCCCGCTTGCACGCCCGGGCCCGCGGGGACGGGGAGTCCGTTGCGGCGGAACAAATCGTACATGCCCCAACCGCTGGGGAACATGACGAGATGGCCCAGATAGGTGTGCTCGCCCCGCTCGGCGACGGCTTTCGCCTTCAGGCTGTCCGGCGGCACTCGGCCCCAGAACGCGACGCCCGAATGCATCTCGCTCGTGACCAGTTTGGCCGAGAAGAGGAGCCGGAAATCGGTGAACTTTTCCTTGGTGAGCAGATACGTGCTGTACGTGATCGGCTTGGTGTTCTTGCCGACGATGACGCCGTCCTGGACCGACCAGAGATCTTCGTAGCCGACCCAGCCGTCGAGGTTCTTGCCGTTGAAGAGTTCGATGGTTTTCGATTCGCCCTTGAGCGGCGGGACGATGGGGGCCTCTTTCTTGACTTCGACTTTGGTCTCCTTCTTCTCTTCCTTTTTGACGTCTTTTTTGACGTCGCCGCCGCCGACGACGGAACTGGCCAATAGGCCCGCGAACAAGGCGCTTGCGATACCGATACGCATCATGGAGAGAACCTCATAAAGGGTGGGGTGGAGTTTTGGGGTGTGCTGGGGTGAAGTTTACCGCGGCCGCCCGACCGCCGCAAGAAATTCCCGCCCATCCTCATCGCGAACATCGCGAACATCGCGAACCATCATGAACAAAATCTCACCGATTTCCCTCTGCGATTTCCCCCTCGCGACCGGTACAATGACAGGGAGTCACCAATTGATACCGAGTGCGTTCGGGCTTGTCGCAATGCAGGCAATCGTCAATCGCGAGTCTTTACCCCGCTTGTTCACGACGCCGTCATGGCCGTTGCGGCCGTTCGATTTCCATACGCCCACACGCGTCGTTTACGGCCCCGGAACGATGGATCGCCTCGGCGAGTTGGCCCGCGAACTGGGCCAGGCGCGGGCTTTGCTCGTGACCGATCCCGGGCTCGAAGCGGCCGGACATCCGCAGCGGGCCACGCAATCGCTCAAAAACGCCGGGCTCGATGTCTTCCTGTTCGACGACGTTGAAGAAAATCCGACGAGCAAACACGTCGAAGCGGGCGTGCATTTCGCGAAGAAACTGAAGGTCGACGTCATCGTCAGCGTCGGCGGCGGCAGCTCCATGGATTGTGCGAAGGGGATCAACTTCCTCCTCACCAACGGCGGCGCCATGGCCGACTACAAGGGCTTCGGCAAGGCGTCCCGCCCCATGCTCCCCTCCATCGGCGTGCCCACCACGTCCGGCACCGGCAGCGAAGCCCAGTCATACGCCCTCATCGCCGACGCCAAAACGCATCTCAAAATGGCGTGCGGCGACCGCAAGGCGGCTTTTCAAATCGCCATTCTCGACCCGGAAGTGACCGTCTCGCAGCCGCCGCACGTGACCGCCCTCACCGGCATCGACGCCATCGCTCATGCTGTCGAATCGTACGTCACGACCAAGCGGAATCCCGTTTCGCAAATGTTCGCGCGCGAGGCCTGGAAGCTTTTGTCGCTGAATTTGAACAAGGTCCTCGCTCATCCCCGCGACCTCGAAGCCCGCGGGGCCATGCAGATGGGGGCGTTTCTCGCCGGGGCGGCCATCGAAAATTCCATGCTCGGCGCCTGCCATGCGTGCGCCAATCCCTTGACCGCTCACTACGGCATCACCCACGGCCAGGCCATCGGCATCCTGCTGCCGCACGTGATCCGCTTCAACGCTCACGAAATTGGCCCGCTCTACGGCGAACTTCTCGAAGAAGCCGGCCTCACCGACGGCGAACCGGGCGGCCCCG
>JBAXFO010000522.1:0-4163 GCA_037139885.1 Planctomycetota bacterium | reverse complement strand
AGCTCGACGAAGAGGCCGGCGAATTGCCGATCGATGGCGACGTACATCACCGTTCGGCCTTGCTGCTGCAAGGCGGCGGCGCGATCGTCGAGAAGAGCAAGATTCTGCACGTCTTTCTCGGCAAGAAGCGTTCGCTTGCCGAGCAGAATCGTCTTACCTTCGACGACGCCTTGAACGCCGCCGCCGGTGATGGAGTTGAAATCCGACGCCGTTGTGACTTCGAGCTTCCGATCGCGGCCCGCCGTGACGATGGCGTGGGCCAGCGGATGTTCGCTGTTTTGCTCGACGCTGGCGGCATAGCGGAGGAGATCGGCTTCGGCGAACGCAGCCGTGGGAATGCAATCGGTCAGGCGGGGCTTGCCTTCGGTCAGCGTGCCAGTCTTGTCGACGACGATGGTGTCGATGTTCGCCAGTGTTTCGAGCGTTTCGGCGTCTTTGATGAGCACGCCCTCTTTCGCGCCGCGGCCGATGCCGACCATGATCGACATCGGCGTGGCCAGACCGAGGGCGCAGGGGCAGGCGATAATCAGCACGGCCACCGCATTGACGAACGCCCAGGCGAGAGCCGGTTGCGCCGGCTGCACGATCGCCCAGACGAGAAACGTGATCACGGCGCAGAGCAGCACGGCCGGCACGAAATAGCCGGCCACGGTGTCGGCGACTCTTTGAATCGGGGCTCGGCTGCGCTGCGCGTCGGCCACCATGTTGACGATCCGCGCGAGCACGGTGTCCTGGCCGACTTTGTCGGCGATCATCAAGAACGAACCGGTTTGATTGACCGTGCCGCCGATCACCGTGTCGTCTTTCGCTTTCGCCACCGGCATCGGTTCGCCGGTGAGCACGGCTTCGTCGACTGTGCTGGCGCCTTCGGTGAGCCGGCCATCGACCGGGATTTTCTCGCCGGGCCGAACGCGTAGGACATCGCCCTGACGGACGTCTTCCAGGGGGACATCGCGCTCCTGCTGCCCCTGACGAACCACGCGGGCGATGGGGGGCGCCAGGGAGAGGAGTTCGCGGATGGCGGCCCCCGTGCGGCGCCGGGCCCGCAGCTCGAGGACTTGCCCGAGCAAGACCAGCGTGACGATCACGGCCGCGGCCTCGAAGTAAACGTGGACGGCCCCATGATGCCGAAAGTCGTCGGGAATGAGCGCGGGAAACAGCACGGCGAAGAGGCTGTAAAAATACGCCGCCCCCGTGCCGATCGCGATGAGGGTGAACATGTTCAGATTGCGCGTGACGAGCGATCGCCAACCCCGTTCGAAGAACGGCCAACCGCACCAGAGCACGACCGGCGTGCTGAGCACGAGCTGCGCCGCGATGTACCATGTGCTTCCCAGCCAATGGTCCACGGGCGCTCCGAGCATTGGCAACATCGAGAGCGCCAGCACGGGAGTCGAGAGGGCGACTGCGATCCAGAAACGAAGCGACATACGGCGGAGCTCGCCGTCGTCGTCATCGCTGGCCGCGGCGGTTTTCGGTTCGAGATCCATGCCGCACTTGGGGCACGCTCCCGGGCCGGCCTGCTCGATTTCGGCATGCATCGGGCAGGTGTAGATGACGTTCGGCTTGGCGGCCGCGGGGCGGGTTCGTTCGAGGGCCATGCCGCATTTTGGGCAATCGGCGGGCGTGTCG
The DNA here is from genome assembly GCA_037139885.1 of Planctomycetota bacterium. GTDB lineage: Bacteria > Planctomycetota > Planctomycetia > Gemmatales > Gemmataceae > JAIEPT01. The sequence continues at coordinate 2,531 of JBAXFO010000522.1, read as the reverse complement.
CTGACGACGCCCGCGCACATCGGGCAGAAATATGCGCCTGCGGGGAGCGGCTTCGAGGCGGGCTTCGAATTGTGGCTGTGAGGCGCGGGAGCCGAAGGTTTCGCCGGGCCGTCGAGGAATTTGCGCCGGCAATGATCGCAGCAGAAGTAGAACGTCTGCCCGTCGCGCTCGGCGCTTTTGGCGGTCGCTTCGTTCACGGTCATGCCGCAGATGGGGTCGATCGCCATGGGGATTCGTTCCGAACTAAATAAGTGAGCTCGACTCGGCTGAGGTAGCCCGACGCGTGAGCGAGGGTAATGGGGATGGCCCTGACGCACGACGAAGGTCTCGACCGCGCCACCCTCGCTCACGCGTCGGGCTTCCAGCGAAATCGCGCACGGTCAGTTAGGGGAGTGCGAGTCGGCGCCGACTACTTCGTCAGCCAGCGCTCGAACCAGGCAAGGGAGGCCGCACGCTGTTCGTTGGTGACGGTGTGGCCGACCTCGGCGATGAGAACTTCGAGTTTCTCGGTCGCGCCGGCGTCGGCGTACGCCTTGCGAGCGGCGGCGATCGCGACGCGGGCGCCTTCGATGGGGCAGTTGGGATCCTTCGTGCCGTTCAAAATCATCAAGGGGCGATCGGCGAAGAGGCGGAGCATGTTGGGGCAGTCGTAAATGTCGAGAATGCCGGGAATGATCTTGTTCCACAGTTCCTTGCAGACGCGTGCGTTCACTTTGGGTTCGCCGAGATCCTTGGCGGCCGTCTCATGGGCTAAGGAAATCGTCTTGGCCCGGCCTTGCCATTGTTCATTGTCGAGGCTCCACTTGAAGCTCTGCACGGCAATGGCGGGGACGCTGACGCGCACGCGTTGGTCGACCGACGCGGCCAGCCAGGTTTGAATGCCGCCCATGCTGAAACCGATCATGCCGAGTCGATCGGCGTCGATATCGGGGCGAGCGGAGAGGACATCGATCAGGCGCCAGAGATCCCACACGGTGTCGAAGTAAAACGGGCGCTCCATCGGTTCGCCGACCTTGGTCTTCCAGGCCTTCGCGATGGCCTGGTTGTACGCGGTCGCGCCGGCGGCGCCGCCGGAACGCTGGCCGTGATAGCGGGCGTCGATGGCGACGCCGACGAGGCCGCGTGCTTGGAGTTCTTTCATGTACGCGAGCGACCCCTGCATGGTGCCGCCGGTGCCGTGCAAGACGATGACGGCCGGCAGCTTTCGCGCTGTCTTTTCGGGACGAAGCATGATGGCCGGAACGCGTTCGATCGTGCCATCGGCTTTTTTCTCGGAGGCGAAGGTGAACTCTTCCAGGACCCAGCCATCGGCCTGGGGAGTCGTTTTCGAGACCTGGACGTCGGCCGAAACCTTGGGGCGATCGAGCAACTTCAAGAACGACGCCCGAACTTCCGCAGGGGTTTGCGCAGGAGTTTGCTGGGCGGCGGCGGAGTTGAAGGCGACGAGCAGGATGGTAACGGAGTGGAGGAAGTGTTTCATGAAGGGGCCTCGGGGCTTGATGATGTCGAGCGGGGTGTCGGCAATGCGATCATACGGGAAGAGGTGCGGGAGAGCGCATTCTTTCGGTCGTTCCAAGGCTGCATTTCTTCCCGTCTTGAACGCGCCTGGGCTGGCTGGAGCGGCCCTTCAGGCCGAAGACGTCGTACGTGCCCATGCGGCGGCGTCTTCACCGTCCAGGCGCAACGTGAGGCATTTCGCGCTGCCGCCGGCTTTCAGGAACTCGTCGAGTTCAACGGCATGGCACTGATAACCGCGGGCTTCGAGATCGCGGGTCAGTTGATCGCTGCCGGCGTTGAGCACGACCGACCGGCCGATGACCACGGCATTGCAAGCGAAGCGGGCGGCCTCGGGTTCGACGACATCGATCAGCGTCTTGATATGAGTCCGTAAGACTTTCTGCCCATAGGCGTCGAAGGCGGCGGGAAACCACAGAGCTTCGCCGGGAGCGAGGGGGCAGAAACACGTGTCGAGGTGATAAAACCGCGGGTCGACCAATTCCACAGGAAGGGTTTGCACGCCGAGAGCCTTCGCTAAAAGTTGATGGCCCAGCGCGTCGCTGCGGATGCGATAGCCGGCGATCAACTGCGAGCCGCAAAAAAGAGCGTCGCCCGCCCCCTCGAAGAAGACGCCGGGGGGGAGATGCTCCACCGTGAAGCCGTGCTCGGCGAACCAGGCGTCGAAGTAAGGCGTTTCGCGGGCGCGCACCTCGTGCTTAAAGGCGGAGCTGACGAAGCGATTGTGATAGACGACGCCGGCGTTGGCGGTGAAGACGAGATCCGGCAGACCCTTTTGCGGCGTCATGAATTCGAGTTGCACGCCAAGCGAACGCAACATCGCTTCCAGGGCATGCCATTGCTGCTGGGCGCGTTCGGGCGAACTGGCGCGGGCCCGGCTCATCCACGGGTTGATTTCGTATTCGATGCCGTAAAAATCGGGGGGGCACATGAGGATTCGAGCGGGGCGCATTTGGGCCTCCGTGCTTGGGCGTAGGGGAAAACGCGGTCACTCTTTCGGGGCGACGTCTTTGGGC
>JBAXFO010000521.1:0-4173 GCA_037139885.1 Planctomycetota bacterium | reverse complement strand
ACCATGCCGCCCGAGGGGGTGAAGGACATCCGCGCACTCGCGGAGCGGGAACGCGACAAAGGGGATTTGAACGCCAAGAAGCTCATTGCCTTGCTGCGAGTGTGCCGCGAAGATGCCGAACCCGTTATTGCAGCGCCGACATTGCAGGATAGCCTTCCGGAAATTCGGAATTGGGAATTTGTCGACAGCGATGGAAAGTTGAAGAGGAAAGGGTTGGCACTACCGGACATCTGCCACGAGTTTGCAACGGCGACCGGCGGCTGGCCCAAGCGCGTCGACAAGATGCTCTTTGTTCCCGGCGGCGACCACGAACCTCGTTTTCTGCCTACGTCCACCGACCTCTTCGCGTGGGCCGACGCTCGAATGTACGTCGACTGGGCCAAGCAGTCGGACATGGTGACGCAGGAACGGTTTCACGCGCACCTCGAAGAATCCGTCGAAAAATACAGCAGCATCGAAAAGTATCCCCACTGGCCTCCGTTCGCGAACACCTACTACTTTTATCCGGAACTTCCGCGAACGAACGGGCAATATCTCGAAGAGTTTGTCGAGTTCTTCGCTCCGCGAACCACAGCCGATCTCCGCCTGATTAAGGCGTTCACGCTTTGTCTTGCATGGGGTGGTCCTCCAGGGGCCAGGCCAGCGTGGCTCTTTATCGGCCCCGAGGGGGACCATCAGGGCGGCCGCGGGATCGGCAAATCGAAACTCATCGAACTGTGCGCCGACTTGTTTGGTGGGATGATCGAGATCTCGCCGACCGAGGATATCGTCGCGATCAAGAAGCGACTGCTCTCGCCGTCGGCCATGACCGTACGTCTCGCACGGATCGACAACATCAAGACATACCGATTCTCTTGGGCTGACCTTGAATCGCTCATCACTTCGCCCATTATCTCCGGGCATCGCATGTATCAGGGGGAGGGCCGGCGCCCCAACACCCTGACCTGGGCGATGACGTTGAACGGGGCGTCCCTGAGTAAAGACATGGCCAAGCGCGTCATGATCGTCGAACTTCGGCGGCCCGCGTACAGACCCGAATGGGAGCAAGAAGTTCGTGCTTATATTGACAAATACCGATGGCACATTTTGAACGACATCCGTCTCGCCCTCGAAAACTGAAAGGAGAAGCCAGATGACCAAGAAAAAAGGTGGAAACGTGAACACGGAGACAGAGGTCGGTTCGCAATCTCAACCCCAAGCGGCCAGCTACAGCCGCTGGGCGATGTTTGAACGTGACGTTCTCACGAAGGTCGGCGACGCCGACAAATGCATGGCGTTGGTCGCCGAACGGCAGCAGCAGGTCGACGATGACGCCAATGAAGCGGAACTCGTCGCGTCTTTCATCCGGATGAGGATTCGCGAGGATGGGCATAACCCAGAGTCTTGCTGCTTTTTCTTCACCACGGGTGAAATCACGGGGTGGGTTCAGGACGCCACCGGGAGCAAGCTACCGATCAACAAGACGACGCCGTACCTGCGGACGCTCGCGATCACCGAATTGCGCTATTCGGCGAGAGGTAGCGGGCCTGGCTGGGTGTGGCAGGGCAAAAAGGCCAAAGCGAACGCCACGGCGCTGCGGTACAGCAAGCTGCGGAGCATGCCGCCGGGCAGTACGTCGACGGAGGTGTAGGTTGGTGTGCCACAACGTCTCGCTGTAAACGGCCTTTTGTTATGGAGTTAGACAAGAGAGGTGTAGGTAGTGAAGGTTGTATTTGAAAGAGTCATGGCCGGAAAAATCGAAAAAAGTGTCCCAGCGTTACTCTGGTGAGTACAACTTTTTCTCGAACAACCTCCACTACCTCCACCGACAATATTCGTAGGCAATGTGATTTAACTTGCAGGACCGGCCAAAACTGCCGCCGAAATCGGCTTTCATGCTCCCTGCGAACCCCTCGTCGCCGCGACCGTCCGCTTCGCCGTCGACGAGGCTGGGAAATTCCAAAAGCGGCCAGCATCAAGGAGATCATCGTGATGAAACCCAACAGGAACGCGCCCACGAAACGGCCGTCCCGGTCGGCTACCAAGCCGTCCAGCCCCCCCAAATCGGGGGGCAAAAAAATCAAAGAGAGCCGGCATCTGTCCGCCTTGCGTGCCGTCGGTCTGCACTGGTGAGATTGCCGCAGCGCGAGCTGGCGTCGCGGACGGTTCCACCGGCATTTCGCCGTTGGCGCCGTTCGTCCGACGTAGATCCTGAGACCTATCGTTTGATGCCGATTCCTATTGGAGGAACAACGCGATGTCCAGAAAGTACCAAAGAAACTCGTCCCAAGTCATCCTTCCCGAGGCCAACGGCCGGATGGGAGACCTGTCGATAACGGGGCCGTGGATCTGCGACGTTTGCGGCAAGCCGATCAACTCGCCGTCCGAAGGGTTCATCGAATGGCTGGGGAAGCTTCGACCCGATGGCGACCTTCAGCGTCAGGGTTTTCGACTTGTCCATCAGGCCGCCGCCAGTCCTCGCTATCCGGACTGTTACTACGACAAGCGGCAAATGGAAAGTAGAGGACTCAATTGCGGCGGTCTTAACCTGCCCGACTTCCTTGGCCTGGCTGGCCTGAAGCTCTTGCGGCAGATCCTCGCGGAGGAGCCGCAGAATCCGAAGGAGGTAATCGATCTCATCAAGCGGCTCTTCTTGCCGGGCTTCGATCGGACCCGTGGTTGGAGGAGGCCGACCCGCGTCTACTGGGGCGACTGCGGCCGCCGGGGACGCCGTCAGTTAGGCGGAATCGACCCGTTTGCCGTTGCGCCCGAATTTCATCGCTGACTCCAGCGATCTTCCGCCACGGGATCAGCGGCGACGGTCTGAAGCGGGCCGCGGAGCAGCGGCCCGCTTTTATTCTCAACTCCGGCGTCGGCTGCTCGCCGTCAACCTCGCTAACCTGCCCGCCGTCACGGTCGCCGCCTCCCGCTCAACCCCTCGTCCTCTTGCCACCGTTCGCCTCTTCGGCCTTCCGGGCAGCCCTGCGGATCTGGTCAGTCTTGGCCAGCGCCGCCCTGTGCAGCCGACCGACGCTCATGCACGCGGCGGCGATGTACTTCGCGATGTCGTCGTCGCCGGGCCACCCCTCCTTCTTGATCTCCTTCGCCGTCCACGCGTCGAGGTTCTCGTCCAGATCCTTGCACGCTTCGACGATCGTCGCCATCAGCTTCGCGCAAGGGCTCAGCGGGGAGGCGTCTTTCTGCTTCTTCCGCCGCTCCTGTGCTTCGTTATAATTTCGTTCGATCGCGTTTCGCCAGCGTCGCCATTTATCGCAGACGCCCTCCAAGTGAACGAAAAACAGGTCGTGATCCTCTGGAATACTTCGTCGCCGCCCCCTCAAGCCCAGTGGCTCGTTCCGGCGGCGAATCTCCATCATTAAGACCCGAATGCTCCAGGCCTTCTCTATCGCCTGCATCGCGACATGAATCTTTTGCTCCTTCGTCGGCAGCGCCATGAGTCGCATGATGTGCGTCCTGCCGAAGACGGGTTTGTCCTGATCTTGACCGCCTTGAATGCTTTCTAGCTTTTCGCAGAGTGTATCGAGTTCTGCCTCGCTGAAGCCGCTCCTCGGATCGGCGAACTGGCGGGCCTTCCAGATGTAGTCCGGGGTGAAATGGAGCCTCGCCGCATGATCTTCGATCACGTGTTCGTCGTATACGTTGCGTTTCCCTTTGCCGGCCAGCTCATGCCCCAACTGGTGATACTCCCGGATGTTCTCGATGGCCGACTCGATCATCTTTTCGCGAGTCTGCAGTCGTCGGCCTTTGAGCTTGATCTTCGCCACGGTCGAGCCCTCGCGTGAGAGTGCGGTTGGATCGTCTCGGTCATGGTATTGCCGACCGTGAAATTGCGAGAGAGAGGGGCGGAGAAAGGATATCGGGGCCGTTTTTTCAAATAAGCTTATTTGAAATGGCTGGTTTGCTCCGGGCTTCTCGGTTAGACTGGACGCAGGTTTAGTCAGTCGCACGGCTGACGTTTCAAGGAGAGCGAACATCATGGCCATGGAAACTCGTGCGAACGGCCGCCGCTATTTCTACAGGTCGCTTCGCGACGGAGACCGAGTCATTCGCGTCTACCTGGGCAGCGACGCCCGCGCCGAAGCTTTCGCGGCGAAGGTCGAAAAAGCGGTCGCCGAGCGTAAAGCCCAGCGTGCCTCGGCGGCGGCCGAGGAAGCCCGAATCGCCGCCGAGGCA
>JBAXFO010000520.1:0-4174 GCA_037139885.1 Planctomycetota bacterium | reverse complement strand
CCGACCACCGCAACGGCGACTTTCACTGCCGACACGACCAACACGGAAGCGTTCCACGCTCCCCCCGCCTTGGCGGCCGACGCAGGAGATGGCGCGTTCCCGTTCACCACGCCCACGGGTTCGTACGACGAACATGTCGATACGATGTCCGACCTGCCGCCCCGCGCCCAACATCGCCACACGACCGAAGAGGACGACGAAAACGCTCCGCGCGGGATTTCCAAGCCGCTCCTTTTCGGCGTCGGCGGCTTAATTCTCACGCTGCTCATCGCGATCGCGGCGATCGTTCTCATGCGGACGCCGCGCGTCGTGACGCCCGAGCTGGGCAACATGACGATCCAGCTCGACAGCCCGCCGGATCGAGTCTGGGCGAAAGGCGAGCGGAAGCCGGTCATCGTGAATATTCGTCGGGAGAAATTCAATGGCCCCGTCACGGTCGGCGTCGATCCGTGCCCGGATTGGCTGAGCAGCCAGCCGATCAAGATCGCCGCCAACAAAGACAACGGCGAACTGCGTTTTCTCGTGAAATACGACGATTTTGTCGGCCCCGCGACGATCCGCATCGTCGCCAGCTCGCCCGAGGCCCATTCCGCCTCCGTCTCGTACGACATGGAAATCATCGCCGCCCGCGGCATGCGCACGCCGGGCAAAAAACCGTAGGTATGCCGGTGAGCCGCGTCATTCATTGGCGCAGAGAAACACTTTTGCCGGCCGCAGCCGCTTTCCCTCGACCGTCGCCAACGCTCGCAACCGCTCCGCGTCATCGAACACGGCGATTTCCGAACCGTCTGCGAAAGCGCTGTCCGTTGCGACGAGTTGCCCCATCCCGAGCCGACGGATTTCGTCGGCGGTCAAATTCACCCGCGTCGTTCCGACCACCGCTTCTTTCAAGGGCCGCAGCGCTGCCGGGAACGAGGCGGCGGAGCCATCGATCGAAATCGCTTGGCTATCGAGAAACGCACCGATGCGTGTGCGCCGCAGCGAGGTCAAGTAGGCGCCGCACCCCAAACGCTGCCCCAGATCGCGGGCGATCGAGCGGATGTAAGTGCCCTTGCCGCATTGGATGGTGAGAAACGCGTCGGGGGAGCGATATTCGCCGAGGTCGATGCGATCGATGCGCACCGATTTGGGTTTGAGCTCGACCGTCTTACCCTGCCGGGCCAGGCGATACGCACGCCGGCCATCGACATGCGCCGCAGAAAACGTCGGCGGCGTTTGCGAAACGGAGCCGACAAACTCGGCAAGCGCCGTCAGCAGTTCATCGCGGCTGGGGAAGCGGGCGTCTGGCGTCGGCGTGAAGGGGCCCTCGGCGTCGTCGGTGGCGCTGGTCGCGCCGAAACGAACGCTGGCCCGATATTCCTTCGTCTGCGCCTGCACGTAATCGGTGAGTCGAGTTCCCTGCCCCAGCGCCAGCACGAGAACGCCGGTGGCCAGCGGATCGAGCGTGCCGGTATGGCCGACGCGAACGTCTTTCGGCAGAGCCGCCTGCACGCGGTTCACCGCATCGCGCGACGAAATCCCGAGCGGCTTATCCACGACCAAAAATCCATGCACGAGAAATCTCCCAGGCTTCGGCTCGAACGCCGGAATTTCCTATTCCTAACGGTTGACCTTCATGCCGCGCGAAAGGACATCATGCCCGACCTGTGCGTCATTTACAATCCGACCGCCGGCAAGATGCGGGCCGAACGCCGACTCGAGGCGGCGCGTCAAGCCTGGGGCGCGGCCGCCGTCTTCCGCCCCACTGCTCATTCCGGCCATGCCGCCGACCTGGCGCAGGCGGCCGCCGACGAAGGCTTCACCACCGTCGCCGCGGCCGGGGGCGACGGCACCGTGCACGATGTCGCCACCGGTCTCTTGCGTTCGGGCAACAAAGACGTGCGCTTCGCCGTCATCCCCATCGGCTCGGCGAACGACTTTTCCTTCAGCCTGACGCAGATGCCCGCCGATCTGGGCCGCATCGACGTGGGCCGCATTCGCCGCGACGATGGCGCCCAAAAATTCTTCCTCTGCAACGTCGGCCTGGGCTTCAGCGGTTCGGTCACCGTGGAAGCACGACGCCTGCGCTGGCTGCAAGGTTCGGCGCTTTACGGCGTGGCCGCGCTGCGGGCTCTCGCGAGCCAATACGAATGCCCCATGCTGAAGATTCAGATCGACGACGAGCCGGCGCTGTCCACGCCGACGCTTCTGTTGGCCGTTCTCCTGGGCCATCGCGAAGGCGGCTTCGTCATGGCTCCCGACGCCCGGCTCGACGATGGCCTGTTCGATTACGTCCATGCCGGCCACCTGTCGCGCTGGAATGTGCTGACGCTGCTGCCGCGGCTCGCGCTCTTCGGTCCGCCGCGCGCTCACGAGAAGATTCGTACGGGAACATGCCGGTCGCTCACGATCGAGAGCGACCGCCCGGTCAATGTGCACGCCGATGGGGAATTTCTCTGCGTCAAAAGCGACGGCATGCGGGCGTTCGCCATCGATCTATTGCCCGGGGCTCTTGCCGTGGACATCGCCCTCTCGCGTCGCGGCGGCATGCCGCTTCGGACTTGATTCACATCCGCGGCCGAAACGCCTTCACCACATTCTCGTGCGTCGTCAACGCCGGCCCCTCGATGAGATCGATGCAGTAGGGAATCGCCGGAAACACCGCCATCAGGCAGTCGCGAATCGCGCTCGGCTTGCCCGGCAAATTGACGATGAGCGACGCGCCCCGCACCCCGGCGATCTGCCGCGACAGAATCGCCGTCGGCACGATCTTGAGCGACACGGCCCGCATCAATTCGCCGAAGCCGTCGAGCAGCTTATCGCACACCGCCTCGGTGGCCTCGGGCGTGACGTCGCGCCGCGCCGGCCCGGTGCCCCCGGTCGTCACCACCAAACAACAACGCTCCCGATCGCAAAGGTCGATCAACGTCTGCTCGATCGTCGGCTGATCATCGGGTATGAGTCGCGGCGCCGGCTCCCAAACGCACGACAAGATCTCCGTCAAACACGCATGAATCGCAGGGCCTCCCTTGTCTTCATAAACCCCCTGGCTCGCTCGATCGGAAACCGTCACGATGCCGATGCGAATGGTCATACGTCAAACTCCCATGGGCGTTGCGCCTGTCTTGCTACGAACCCAGCATTCTACGAACCCAGGGCGGCACGCATGCGGCCCACGAGCGGAGTGTCGTTGCCGGCAGCCCCTTTCATCCAGAACAAACTGGCCGCCAGATAACGATCGCGCCAGACGGGGCTGACATGGAAGAAGTCTTCCAGCGCGGCCGAGCTGAACTTGTAATCGTGGGCGTCGTTGCCCTTCGCGAACGTGAGGCGGCGGGCGGTGGCGAGCAGCGGGCTGAATTGCTCCGGTTGATTTTGCAACAGGCCATACGCCTTGCGAGCGGCGCCGAGCTTGTCGCTCGAAAGGGTCGTGAAGATGTCGTCGATGGCCGCCTGGCCTTGACCGGCAACGGGAACGGCTTCGAGAGCGTCGATGCGCGGCACGTTCGGCAGGTTGCCCATGCGAGCGCGGAACATCGGCAGAAACGAGGCGGCTTGCAACATGAGATAGCGACGCGTTTCGTCGTTGGCGGTCGTTTGATAGCCGAATGCGAGGGCGTTGGTCGTGGTCAACGTGTGCAGGCCGACGATGCCGGGCTGTTTCATCAGGAGTTCGCCGGCAGTCAGGAAGAGGGCCTGCGCGGAGGGACGGAATCGGTCGCCCTGGCGGCTGGGTTTGCCAGGGCCCTGGAACTGGCCGCGGCTGATCGGGAGCAGGAGTCGCTGCGGATCACAGAGCTGCGCGACCGGTTTGAGGGCCGCCTGCTGGAGGCGTGCCGGGCGGCAGGCATTCCGGCGATCGTGGTGGCCGCCGCAGCCCGCCGCAGTCCGCACATCTCGACGGTGGCGTTTCCGGGCCGCGACCGGCAGGCCTTGGCGATGGCAGCGGACCTGGCGGGCGTCTGCCTGGCGACGGGCACGGCCTGCGCCAGCGGGTCGAGCGAACCGGCACCGGCGTTGGTGGCGATGCAACTTCCACGAGAGTTCGTGCGAGGTGCGGTGCGGTGCAGCTTCGGGCGGACGACGACGGTGGCGGATGTCGATCTGGCAGTCGACCGGCTCGCCGGCCTCTTGCGCAGGTAGAAAGTGCACCTTTCGGGGGGCAGGTGACCGTTGACGGAGCCCCTCTCGAATC
>JBAXFO010000519.1:0-4187 GCA_037139885.1 Planctomycetota bacterium | reverse complement strand
GGTATCAGAAGGCACGCTAAGCCTGCGTGCGCTTGTCCGATGTTCGCGGCTCTCCTGCGGAGAGCCGCGAACATCGGACAACGCTAGCGCAAAACGAACAATTCGAGCATTCCCTCGGCATCGAATCGAACGGGCGCAGAACGCCAGGCGAGTTGGATATCGTCGGCGCCATGGAGCAATTCCAGCCACGCGGCCGCGAGGTTGTCGCGGCACAACGCCCGCAGGCCGATGTACGACGTTGTGAGCCGGGGATTGATTTCGATCGCGACATCCTCGCCGTGATCCGCCAGGACCACATCGACGCCCACGTAACCGGTCAGTTGCGGGACGCTTCGGACCGCAGCAAGAGCGATCTGCCCGGCGCGCCGCGCCAGGCTCTCTGCCAACGGCAATCGGCCGCCGCGATACGCGAAGCAACCGTCACCTGAAAGAATTTGCTCCGTCGGCGCGAGCGGCACGATCTGTTTCGGCCCGACGAGAAACGCGACGCTACACGCCAATCCTGAGATGAAGGGTTGTACGATGAAGTCGCGCCCCGGCCAGGCGCGTTGGTTTGCGTGGCGGTGAAGCCGCCAGGTCGCCGGGTCGCCGATGTACGTTGTCGCCTGCGATCCGGCGCCGTCACGCGGCTTGCAGACGACCGGGAATGTTGCGGGCGTCGCGTCGGTCGCGAGCTCGGTGGGCGGCGTCGAAATGCCGCAGGCGCGCCAGTGTGCGGCTAACGCGAGCTTGTCGGCGGTGCGGCGGACTGCGTCGGGGTGGCACCCGAGCAGCTGGCGGCCGTGGGCGACGACCAGGGTGGAGCGATCCGCGAGGATGTTGTCGAATTCGGGGGCGATGACGAGGACCGCGTCGTTGGCGGCGATCAATTCCCGGAAGCGTTGCGGTTCGTCCTGGAAGGAGGTGCGTTCGCAGCGGACGCCGGGGATATCCGAACACGTCGGCGCCAAGAGCGTGGTGATTCGAGCGAGAGCCGCGAAATCGGCGAGGGCGGCCGTGAGCATCGCCCAACCTTCGGCGCCCAGCGATGCCGGCGGGGCCGGGCCGAGGCCGCCGGCGCTGATGGATTCGTAGAGGAACAGGTTCATGGGGCTGCGTGGTTCTGGTGGGCCTCGCCGTTTCGGTCGGGTTCGGAGGTATCCCTGGAAGCCCGACGCGTGAGCGAGGGATGCCGTCAACCCTCGCTCACGCGTCGGGCTTCCTGCAACGATAGCGCCCGGAAATTCCGTCTGACGACGCACGACGTTGTTTAGTCGAGGTTAGTTTCTCGGGGTGGCTCGTAGCGGCGCCACCGTCGAGGTGAGGCCGTTGGCGGTCAGCGAGGGTTGCGAAGCGCCGGAGGGGATGTTGACGATTTCCGGAGCCGCGGAGACCGGGCCCATGGAGACCGGGCCCGGGGGGACTGAGCCCTGGGGCACGGAGCGGAAGACCGGGGTCCCGTCGACCGGTTGCACCATGGAGACGCCGGGGCCGAAGTTCGGTCCTGCGTTGACGGGGGCGGCCGCGGGGCTGGTCTTCGTCTGCGAGAAGTTCGGCGTGACCATCTGCGGAATGTCGCTGGGGACATTGAGCTCCCTGGGCAATTCGCCGACCTGGCCGGCCAGACGGGCGGGCGTCCCCAGCGGCGTCGGACGTTCCCGCAAGATGTGAGCCCGGGCTCGTTCCTGCTCGTGGTCGACGGCCCGCACTTCCGCACACACCGGCAACGCTCCTTCGGCGATGACGACGTTGTTGTGCTTCATGATGTTGCCTTTGCGGTATTCGAAGCTCGACAGGGCGATGTTGTATTCGGCGATGGCTTCGTACTCCTTCACCTGGGCCGTGGCGAGACGGCGTTGGGCTTCGAGCAAGAAGTCGGCGACGGTGGTCTTGCCCACGGCGAACTCGCGGAAGCGGGCCTCGACGCTGTCGGCGTAGGCCTTGCGTTCGGCCCGACGCGCCTCGATGAGGCTATACCACTCGCTCATCTTCTGATAATCCTTCGACAGCGAGCGGATGGTTCGTTGCTCGGCGTCTTGCAGCAGGTAATACGATTGCGCTAACTGAAGGCGTGCGAAGCGGACGGCTGCGTGCTCCATGCGGAAACCGAGCGGCATGCTGAGCGTGAGGCCCAAGCTCCAGTCGGCGAAATCGCCGCCGGCGAGCGACCGCAGAGCGTTATCGGTGCGGCCCACGTTCGGAGCCTGATCGAACTGGCCGTTGCCGTCGAGGCGGTTGCCGAAGCCGACCGGCGAATACCGGCCGAAGGCGCGCAGATCGGGCTTCAAGAAGTTCTTCTGCGAAACCAGGGTGTACTGATTGGCCCGTAGGTTTTCGCGGGCGATGGCGAGTTCGGGCTTTTGCATGAGGGCCATCTGCACGGAGGCGTCCCAGTTGGGTTGGTACGGCGCCATGGTCGGGGCGTCGATCGGCACGAGGCGGGTGCCGTCTTCGACGGGGAGGCCGAGGATGCCGCGCAGGTTGCGTTCGACTTCGAGGACGTTGCCGAGGGCGGCCATGCGTTCGCCGCGGAATTCTTCGTATTGGCCGCGAATGGGGTAGTAGTTGGCCGGTCCAATGGTGCCGGCGACGAACTTGGCGTGGTTGGTGAGCCAGGCCTTGTGAGCGATGCGCATGACTTCTTCGAAGCTATAAAGTCGGCCATAGGCTTGATAGAGGCGCCAGTACGCGACTTCGGCGTTGACGAGCAGATTGTGGACGCGGCGTTCGAATTCGGCGCGTTGCTGTTCGATGCGGATACGCGAGATCAAGATGCCTTCCGTGCCGACGCCCAGGTTGTTGCCGGCGTTCTGGCGCGAGTTGTACGAGGCGGCGGCGCTCGAAGCGCTGGTGCCGTTGAAGCTGGGGAAGCGGGCGAGCACCTGGTTGATGTCGGTGCCGAAGTCGCGCCACAAGGGCTGTTCGAAACCGATATCGAGCCGGCTTTCGTACAGCGGGCTGAGGGCGTTGACCGGGATCTGATTGAGCGTCTTGTAGTTGTTCGTGAACGACATCGACGCCACACCGCCGCTGGCGAGGCCTTTGACGATGCTCGACTGGAAGGTGGCCGCGTCGCCGTTTTGGAAGCTGGCGAGACCTTGCTGGATATTGTCGGTGGCCGACCAGTTCATCGCGGTCACCCACTGGGCGTCGAAGCGGGACAACGACGCTTCGAGGTTGGCCCCGGCGATCGCGGGATTCAGGGCGAGGGCCTTGACGCGATCGGTCTGGGCGTTGAAGCCGGAACCGGTGGCGAAGGAGGGGAGGGCGTCGTTGACGATACCGTTGATTTGCGAACCGAACCCGCCGGCATCGCTGACCGAGCCGTTCTCCAGGGCGATGGCGAACGCCTCACGCAGAGTGAGGAAACGCGTCGGGCGATCCGGATCGATGAGCGTCGCCGGCGATTTCACCTGGCCCATCATGGGCGTGTCGCCGGCGGTGAAGTCGGTCTCGACCGCGGGGGGCGGCAGCAGAGCGCTGGCCTCGTCGAAGCATTGCTTGTCGAGAAACATCTGCTGCTTGCAGCCCGTCGCGGCTCCGCAGGCCAGAACCATGCACAAGACTCGGGCAAACCATCGACTCATCATCCCACCCCTGATCGCGTTTTGGTCCCAAAAGCCGCTTACCGTTGAACGGTCCGCGCGGCGCGGGCAATGCGGTCACTTCGTTGGTATCGGCAAACCGCGGGTGGGGATGTAGGAAAAGTTTGCCGGGCGTAACGATTGTGCGGCAAATGCCGGTTCTTCGGGCAAGACGCGAAAATTGTGGCGTTTGTCCAGGCCCCGGGGCGAGGTACGCGGCATCCCAGAAATGCAGACAGCGACGAGAAAATCGAGGGAATAAAGAGACGAGTACGATGACGAGTAGGAGTATGAGTAGGAAAATTGCGCGATGATGAGTGCGAGTACGAGCAGGATTAGGAGAATGCGCTTGCAGGCGGTTGCATCGCCCGCGGATTTGTTTTTCTCGTACTCGTAATCCTAATCGCACTCGTCATCGAGCATTTTCCTACTCATACTCCTACTCGTCCTCGTACTCGGGTTTTTCGATCCTCGGCGCTTCTCATCTCGATCCCTGGGATTCAACGACGAGAAAATCGAGAGAAGAAAGAGACGAGTACGATGACGAGTACGAGTATGAGTAGGAAAAATGCGCGATGATGAGTGCGAGTACGAGCAGGATTAGGAGAATGCGCTTGCAGGCGG
>JBAXFO010000518.1:0-4191 GCA_037139885.1 Planctomycetota bacterium | reverse complement strand
GTCGCCTCGGGCGCTGGACCATGTTCGCTTGACCGTCCGTGCGGCAACTCCTATCATCACCTAAATCCAAAGGACATACGGACCTGGGCGTCTTGCTCGGGATCGTTGGGTTTCAACGTGAGGAGCCGGACCGCATGAAGGCGGAACATCGTAAAGAACTCGAAACGAATCTCTTGGCCGACAAGGTGGGGCACTTGCTCTCCGGCGCCAAGCAAGGCCCCACGCGCGGCACCTTGTTCTATGTCACCATCGGGCTCGTCGCCCTGGTCGCCGTCTTCTTGCTCTATCGCTGGTACGCGACCACGGTCGGGCGCACCGGCCCGCAGTGGGTCATGCTCGAAGACGGCACGCAGGAGCGGTTCGAAGAAATCGTCAAGGCGTCGCCGACGTCCAATCCGGGCAAAGCGTCGCGCCTGCAACTGGCGTACGAAGATCTCTGGATTCGCGGCGTCAAGAAGCTTGGCGCCAATCCGCTCGAAGCGTTTCAGTCGATCGACAACGCCGAGCGCGCGTATCAGAAGATCGCGGAAGACTGCAAGGGCGACCCGGTGTTTCAACCGGAAGCTCTCTTCGGCCTGGCCGTCATCGAGGAAACGAAGGCGATCAAGGATCGCGCTCACCTCGTGACCGCTCTGGAAAAGTACAAGGATGTCGTGAAGGCGAACAAGGATTCGGCGTTCGCTCAGCTCGCCAGCAATCGCATTCTCGAACTGGAAGACACGGAGAAGAGCCGCAACATCCAGAAGTTTTACCAAGAGATGGGGTTCAATCTCAAGCGCCTCGAGCAGCGGAACGTGCCGCCGGGGCTCGAAGAGCTCGAGAAGATGTTCCCCGGCATGAAGAAGTAGTCGATTCTCCAACAAGCTGAAGCCCCGGGTTGCGGATGCGCCGCGACTCGGGGCGTTTGCTTCTGCAAAGATCTGAATTCGCCATGGAAGTTCCTTTTTCTCCTGCCGATGCGACGCTTGTGCCCGGCGTCGGGCGGGCTGTGGATCTCGTCGTCCAAAACAAGACGGCGGGCACGCGCCTCGATCGATTTCTTGCCGGCCATTTTCCCGACTTCAGCCGTTCGCTGATGCAAAAAGCGATCGAGGCCGAGTGCGTGCTGCTCAACGACGCACCGGTGAAGGCGAGTTTCAAGATCCGCGTCGGCGATCGCGTGAAAGTCTGGCTTCCGGAACCTCCCCGGCCCGACCCGGCCCCGGAAAATATCCCCCTGCAAATTCTTTACGAAGACGAACACCTCGCCATCGTCAACAAGCCGTTCGACATGGTCGTTCATCCCGCCAAGGGGAATTGGTCGGGCACGCTCGTGAACGCGCTCGCGTATCACTTCAACGAGCTCAGCAAGGCGGGGGGCGAATATCGGCCGGGCATCGTGCATCGCCTGGATCGCGACACCAGCGGCGCCATCCTCATCGCCAAGAACGAAGCGGCCCATCGCGATTTGAGCATGCAGTTCGAGACGCGAAAAGTTTTTAAGGAATATCTCGCTATCGTCGTCGGCGTGCTCGATCGCGACAGCGATTATATCGAACGGCGCATCGGCCATCATCCGCACGACCGCATCAAGATGGCCGTCAGCGACGACGAAGAGGACAGCAAGGATGCGTGCACGTATTACGAAGTGATCGAGCGATTCAAGGGTTTCACGTTCGTGCGCTGCCAGCCGCGCACGGGCCGGACGCACCAGATTCGCGTGCATCTGGCGAGCGTGGGCTGTCCGGTGCTTGCGGATAAGACGTATGGCGGCCGGGATTGCTTTCACATCAGCGATCTCGATCCCAAGATCGAAGCCGAGAAGAACGAGATGCTCATGCACCGCCAGGCGCTGCACGCGCATCGGCTGCGCGTGTTTCATCCGGTGAAGAAGGAAGTGATTTCGATCACCGCGCCGATGCCGCCGGAATTCGAGAAGACGCTGACGGCTCTACGGCATTACCGGCCCGTCAATTTCCGGCCCGCCAAAGGTCGTTAGGTTTTTGTCGAGCGACGCTTTGCAGAAACGGCGCTCGACCATCGTAAATCTCCCATCACGGATTCGTCCCTGGATAATACGTCGCCCGCGGTTGGCTCGGTTGGCCCGGAATGCTGAGGTTCGGCGGCGAACTCGCCATGTTGGGCGGCGGCGCGATGGTGGCCGGATTCGGCACCGTCGCCATGGCAGCGGTCGGCATGCTCGGCGGCGGCGGGAAGTTGGCTTGCGTGGCCATCGGCAGAGTCGCCGGCATCGATGGCGGCATCGTGACGCCGAGCGGCGGCATGTTGGAGTTCGGCGCCGGCATCATGTTCGGCAGCGAGGTCATCGCCACCGGCATTTGCATTTGGGGCGCTTGATTCGACGAACCGGGCGCCGAAGCCTGAAGCGGCGTCGTCGGATCGAGCGGCCGGAGCTTGGCCCCGCCGGGATTGGGCGCCGACTGCGCCGCGGCGGGATTGCCGATCCGCATGCGATTGTCGCTGATGGGCGGCATCGACGGCGACGGGGGCGAATTCGGGTTGGCGGCCGGAGCCTTCGCATTCGGCGGGAACGGCGCCGGCGGCATGCTCCCTTTAAAGGGTTGAGGGTTGCTCGGCGTCGTGCAACCGGTCGTCAGGATCAAACCCGCCCCTGCCAACTGATAGTACCAGCGAATCCATGCCATCGGAGCCCCTCCTCGAAAAGAATCATCAATCCATTCGCGCGGACCATAGCCATCGGGAATATTCCAGTCAAGGGCATGTTTTCACGACGGTTTTTCTGGGGCCATGTGCCGCTCCAAAGTGAGTTCACAAGCCGTCGCGCCTGACCCAAGCCGACCCCTTGGGGGTCGAAGACGCGGAAATGACGCAATTCCGACGTTCGCCAAGCGCTACGGATCCAATCGACTCATCCCGAGATGCCCCAAATCGGCCTTGATTTTCCTTCGGCCCTTCGGCTATTGCCCCCATGACGGCTCAACAGGGGACGTTTCGTTCAAGAGGAACGGCATCGTCCCGGCGAGCGCTGCGATTTCTGGAGAGTGTCATGGACGATTTCACGATGACCGCGGAATGGGACCTCTCGGTCCGCGCGGTCGAAGATCTCTTGAATCAACCGAGCATCGAGACCGACCGCAAGCTCTCGGGGCCGCATCTGCCTCGCGACTTCGCGCAGAAGCTCTTCGCCTACGAATCGTTGCAGCCGACGGTGCCCCCTTCGCGCGACGAAGATCCGGAACCCTATTCCTTACAGTGGTTTCTCGATATCGAAAAGCAGCGCCATAGCCGGCAGGCGAAATGGATTCCGAAGGTGCTCGAATTCGCCAAGCATGCGGGCGAACGCTTGCTCGGACTGGGCCATGGCCTGGGAACCGACTGGGTGCAATACGCTCAGCACGGCGCGGGCGTCATCGTTTGTTCGAACTCGCCGATGCAACTCGAGCTCGTGCGCCGCAATTTCGAAGTGCGCCATCTTCACGGCCGCTACATTCACGCCGAGCCGACCCGTTTGCCGCTCGATTCGAACAGCATCGATGTCGCGTTTCTCTCGAGTCTCGATCTCGGCATCGATCGCCCCTCGGCCATGGTCGACGAGGTTTATCGCGTGCTCAAGCCCGGCGGCAAGGTCTTGGCGGTGACCTCGGCCAAATACGATATCGACTTCTGGGTGAAGTCGGTTCTGTTCTGGCATCGCTGGCTGTTTCCCGATGTCGACGCCCATCGCAAGCCGGGGCCCGACGAACGCTACAGCGGACGCGAACTGTGCCGCATGTTTCGCCGCTTCGGGGAACATCGCGTTTATAAACGCCAGCTCCGCCGCTCCGAGATTCCGCATGTCTGGCGCGTCGTGCCGACGCCGTTGCTGTCACGCTTCATGGGCCGGGTGCTGGTCATGAAGGCGTTCAAGCCGGTGAAATGCGAAAGCGGCATGGGCGGCCCGGTCCGCCATTCCTTCGATTGAGCAAGTGATGGAAACGCCGTTGACGGATCGTTCCTTGGATGGGCCCGCTCCCCCATCGTTCGCGATGATCTCTTGATTTCTTCGGCCATCGCCGTTATTTCCACGCCGCGGGTTGGGCCATGTTGTTGGGCTCCCGCTGCGCATGAGAACCGCTATGCCTTGCCGGCTTCGCGCTTTCGCTCCGCTCCTGTTGACGCTGCTCGCCAGCGGCTGTCTGGGCGTGCGCATGCAGCCGGGGGAAAGCGAGCCAAGCTCCACGCGTGCTTCAC
>JBAXFO010000517.1:0-4207 GCA_037139885.1 Planctomycetota bacterium | reverse complement strand
TTGCTGCGTAACGGCGCGGGCTTGGGTGGAACCGGCGGCGCGACGGGAGCCGGGGGAGCGACTTGCGCAGCGATCGGCGCTTCGACAGGAGTCGGTGCGGGGGCTACCGGTTCGGGAGTTGCGGGCTGGGGCGTTACAGCGGCCGGCGAGGGCGCGACGGGCGGCGGTTCGGGAACAGCCGACGGCGAGCGGGGACGGGTATCGAGGTTGCGCACGTTCCGTTGATCGGGAAGCGGAGCCGAAATCACCGGCTTGACGGGAGCGGCGACGTGCGCCGGCTTTTGCGATCCAGCCTTGAGCACGGCCTCGATCGCGTCGCGTTGTTCCGGTTCAAGGTTGCTCAGCTGGTTCTTGACGTCGTAGCCAGCCTGCTTACACATGTCCAGCAGAACTTTCGTATCGACATTAAGTTCCCGCGCCAGCACATAGACGCGGATCTTCTCTTTTTGCAAAGGGCGCTCCTCGTTGACCCTGACTCGACCAAGGATCGAACCGACAAGGGGATTCACGAATCGTCTATCATAGCGAAAATCGCCACATCTTTGTAGCCCGCAGCGCCTTGAACATGGTCCGTGGGACAAGTCGCCCACTTTGCCGGTCCTCGCAAAGGCATAACGCCGAGCGCGAGCGACCGAGCGAATCGCCACGTTCACTCCGCAGCCACGGGAGGCGCCGATTCATCCGTCGCCTCCGCGACAGCTTCCTCACCGGCCTCTTCCACAGCCGCCTCACCATCCAACGGCGCTACTTCAACCGGATTTTCCTCAGCGGGAGCCACTTCCGGCAGCGCATCGGCAGGGCCAAACAGCGAATCGAGCGTCGGCTTCGAATCGGACAAACTGCCGCCGCTCGGCGCATCGCCAAACAGGGCCGCCGCGGCGTTTTGCTGACTGTGCCGCTGCGGAGCCAGCGCTCGGCCTTCGCTTTCGCCCGAGGCCGCCTTTTCCTTCTCGACTCGTTCCGCCGCTTCTTCGGCGAACAGAATAATGTCGTCCGCGTCTTCTTCGCTGACGCCGACCAATTCGCCCAGGTCCGCCGGTTCGACGAAGGTCAAATCGTCGTACGAGAGAAACCCTTCTTCGATGAATCGCTCGACCATCTCCGAAGTCACGTTCGGGATCTGCGAAAACCAGCCTTCCGCGCGGGCGATGCCTTCGTTCAACTCGTCCATCGTCATGATCTCGATGTCCCAGCCGACCAGTTTGCTGGCCAGCCGAACATTTTGCCCACGACGGCCGATCGCGAGGCTCAGCTGATCTTCCTTCACCATGACGATGGCCCGGCCCACGCGAGGATAAAGAAAGACTTCGTCGATGGTCGCAGGCTGGAGGGCGTTGGGGATCATGACCTGAAGCGAATCGTTCCAGCGGACGATGTCGATCCGTTCGCCGCTCAGCTCATCGACGATGTTCTTGATGCGCGAGCCACGCACGCCGACGCAGGCTCCGACGCAATCGACTTTCAGATCGATGCTGCTGACGGCGATTTTGCAGCGATAGCCGGCTTCACGAGCGATGGCCCGGATTTCGATCGTGCGATCCTGAATTTCGGGAATCTCGTTTTCGAACAGCCGGCGCACGAAATCGGGATGCGTCCGCGACAGCACAATCTTGACGCGATGCCCGACCTTCTTGACATCGAGCACCACCGACTTGACGCGCTCGCCCACATGATGCGACTCGCCGGGAATCTGTTCGCTGCGGGGCAGAATCGCTTCGCTGCGACCGAGAGTCACCAGCCCGGAGCCGTTTTCGTGGCGGGCGACGGGGCCTTGAACCAGGTCGCCCTTCATGGCGGCGTATTCGTCGAAGACGGCGTTGCATTCGGCTTCGCGAATCTTCTGAATCATCACTTGCTTGGCGCTTTGCGCGGCGATGCGGCCCAGCACGGAGGGCTCGATTTCTTCTTCGCCCTTGCGGGCGAGAATGTCGCCCGTTTCACGGCTGATCGTGACGCTCACGGCCGACTCTTCGCCGAATTTCTTGACCGCGGCCAATTGCAAAGCCGCCTCGATCCCGGAGAAGATGATCTCCCGGTCGATGTTTTTTTCGTGGTGCATTTGATCCACGATGCGAAGCAGTTCCGAGCCCTTCATTGGCTTGATCCTTGTCTAGAGCCGACGGGTTGGAGCCGCCGGGCTACGGCCAGCGACCGACGCCGCTGGGTGTACCAACAAAAAAAAGTGGGCCAGGCCCACTTTTGCGTCGAGGCGCAGAAGCCTCAGCGCGGCCATGACATCAGCGCCAAATCCACAAACTTCCCATTTTCCAAACCTTATAGCCAATGGCCATGATGGGAATCCTCGCGCTGACGCGGCAGGGGACCGAATCCGTTACGCATATTATCAGAAACTTCCCGGTGCGGAACAGGGCCATGCGGAAAAATCCGCGGAAATCGACCCGCGGAGCCGTCCCCCTCGGCGAGAACCGCACAAGTCGCCTACGCCCCCTGAGCTTCATCATTCGCGAATCCGGCCATGGTCGATCAAAATGACGCGCTGGGCGACGCGCGCGGTTTGGGCGGCGTCGTGGCTCACCCACACCGCGGCCCGATGGGCCGTGCGCCATTCTGCGACGAGCCGTTCGGCGACCAGGACCATGTCGCGATCGAGAGCGGAGGTGGCTTCGTCGCATAACAAGATCGTCGGTTCGAGTTGCAGCGCCCGCACCAGGGCGACGATCTGCGTTTCGCCGCCGGAGAGATCGCGGTCGCGCTTGGCGAGAAAATCGGCGTCGCGGCCAAACTGCGACAACAGGCCAACGACCCTGTCGCGCTCGAAGGTGCGTTGCCGATGTTCGGCAAGCGTAAACGGCACACGCAAGTTTTCCTCGACGCTGCCTTCGAAGAGACTCGGCCGTTGATGCAGGTAAATCACCTGAGCCCGAAAGCCCGGCGTCGCCTTGCACGAAATCGGTTGGCCACGCCAATGAATGTCGCCGCCATCGATCGGATCGAGCAAAGCCAAAGCACGCAGAAGCAGCGTCTTGCCCGCGCCCGACGGACCCGAGACCGCGACGCTTTCGCCCGCATCGATCACGAGACGGACGCCGTCGAGCAACGCGCCGCCGCTCGGTTTGTTGCGGAAGACGCCACGGGCTTCGAGAAGGGGATTGGGCATGCGGGTTTCAGGTGAAAGAATCGGCGGCGATCCGTCTTGAAATCTAGCGGTCTTTATACAGGCTCTTCCCCAGCAGCGGATCGCGGGCGGTGAATGGGCCGGGCTCCTTGTCGCGCGACAGACAGCGGACGAACATTTCCATCTTCGCGTCGAGGTCGTCGGCATGATGCAAAATGATCGCTTCGGGAACGAGCGGCAGCCGCGGCGAGCCCCAGGCCGGCAGGTCGAGATGGCTGAGAACGACATGCTCGAGCAATTGAACCAATTGGGGGTCGACATCGCCGAGTTCGCGGGCGGTGTCGCGGATGAGGTCCCGGCTCAGAAGAATGTGCCCGATGAGCTGCCCGGAAACCGTCTTGTCGAACTTCGCCCCTTCGTCCGTGAATTCGAGCGTACGCCCAAGATCATGCACGATCGCCGAGGCCACGACGATATCGCGGTTGATCGGCGGATCGAGGTCGGGAAAGTGATTGACGTATTTGTCGGCCAGGTGCATGCACGAATGGGTGACGGAAAGCGTATGCTCGAGCAAACCCCCGGCATAGGGATAAAAATGCTTTTGCGAGGCGGGAACGCGTTTGAGCTGCTTCGATGTCTTCGTGAGTAACGTGAGCACGAGCCGACGCAGGGGGACATCGCCGATCGTCGACTCCGCCAGCATCCACAGCTCGGAATACATCGCCTCGACATCGAAGGGCGTATGCGGCACGAACAGGAGCGGATCGAAGCCATCGCCTTCATCGGCGGGCACAACGGCGCGCAGATTGATGATTTCGAGCTGGGGGCCATACGTGGGATGTTCGCTATACGTGGCCCGGATCTTGTAGAACCCGCCTTCTTTCCACTCGGCTTCGCACACCGCGAACCACGGACCATCGAGCCATATCATCGCCACGGCGGCCCGCGTGGGATCGGCGAAGCGACAGGTATAAAAGGGCTTGCCGTCTTTGCGAGCGCCGCGCGTGCGCTCGGAAAGCAGGGCGAAGAAGTCGCCGCTCTGGCCGGTTTTCATTTCACCGAGTCGAACGAGCGCAGGTTTGGCCTTCGACATGATCGGACCCCGACGAACCTGGGAATGGAGGCGACGGG